>JAOUFA010000111.1 GCA_029858545.1 Betaproteobacteria bacterium | reverse complement strand
ATCGTGCTCGTGAAACGATCCTGCACGGTCGCTCGTCATCGCCTGCGCGGCGATGCGCACGCGCGCGTCGATGCGATGACGCGTCGCGAAGGACTCCGACACCACGAGCGCCGCCGCCGCGCCGCAGGTCGGCGGACAGCACTGCAGCCGCGTCAGGGGGTCGGCCATCATCGGCGAGGCGAGCACTTCGTCCTCGGTCACCGGGTCCTTGAACAGCGCAAACGGATTCCTCGCCGCGTGCCGGCGCGACTTGACCGAGAGGGCTGCGAGCCGGCGCTCGTCGAGGCCGAAGCGCCGACGATAGTCGCGCGCTGCGGCACCGAAGATCTGCGGCGCCATGCCTCTTCTCTCGTCGAAACCTTCCATCTCGCGCGCCGCGGCGAAGAAGGCCTCGAGCGGCATCGGCCGGTCCTCATACTGGCGTTGCAGCACACCGGGGATCATCTGCTCGAAGCCGAGCGCGAGCGCGCATTCCACCGCGCCCGACTCGACCGCCTGGCGCGCCAGGTATAGCGCGGTCGAACCGGTCGAACAGTTGTTGTTGACGTTGATCACCGGTATCCCGGTGAGCCCGACCGGGTAAAGCGCTGCCTGGCCGCAGGTCGAGTCGCCGTACACATAGCCGACGCAGGCCTGCTCGACCAGCGCGTAGTCGACGCGCGCGTCTTCGAGCGCGAGCCGGGCGGCGTGCGCGCCCATCACCGGGTAGGGTTCGCTTTTCCCCGGCTTGGCGAAGGGGATCATGCCGATCCCGGCGATGACGGCTTGCGACACGGCAGACTCTCCAGTTCGGACCGCTATCTTCCCTGACCCGGCATGCCACCCATATTTCGGTGTTCCGGCCCGCCACCGGTTCTTCCGTCACCCGACATGGCCGCCATGCCGCCGACGCGAAACTTGACGCGCAATTCGCCCGCGCGCTCGAACCTGAGTGTCGCCGAAATCGTGTCGCCTTCCCGGAACGGTTGCCTGATGTTCATGAACATCAGGTGCGCGCCGCCCGGTTTCAGCTCCAGGTGGCCGGTGGCGGGCACATCGAGCCCTGCGACCTCGCGCATTCTCATCAGATCGCCCTCGCGCTCGTGCACATGAGTCTCGACGCGCGCCGCTGCCGGCGAGGACACGCCGATCAGCCGGTCGGGCTGCGCGCCGCGATTGACGATCAGCATGAAACCGCCGGCAATCTTCACCCCCGGCGGCGTGGCACGCGCCCAGGGCGATTCGATCGCGACTTGCGCGAACGCGGGAACGCTGGCAAGACACAGCAGACCCGCCAACCAGTTTCTTGCGTCTCGCATTGCGTCGACCTCTCGCGCACCCGAAGAACGAACCGGATCGGTCCGCTGCCGCGAGCTTACCAGTTCGGCCGCCGCGCGATGCCTGCGAAACACGCGCCTGGTTTCTGCCCGGGGTATGCTGACAAACCGCCGCGCGCGTGTTAGCTTGGCCCTCCCGCGTCCATGGGAGAAGTGGCCGTGAAAGCCCCTTCGTTCGCTTACACAAAACCGCAATCCCTGCCGGAAGTCTTCGACCTGCTCGAACGACACGGCGCTGGCGCGCGCGTTCTCGCCGGCGGCCAGAGTCTGCTCGCCTCGCTCAACCTGCGCCTCTCCGCGCCCGAGATCCTGATCGACATCGCCGGCCTGCCCGGGATGTCGGGTCTGCGCGTCGAAGGCCCGTTGCTGCGCATCGGCGCCCTGGCGACGCATCGCGAGATCGAGCAATCACCGGACGTCGCGCGCCACCTGCCGCTGCTCGCGCAAGCCGTGCCGCATATCGCGCATGTCGCGATCCGCAACGTCGGCACGTTTGGCGGCAGCGTCGCGCTCGCTGACCCGGCGGCCGAGCATCCCGCCTGCGCGCTCGCGCTCGGCGCGAATTTCGTCATCGCCGGCCGCCGTGGCGAGCGCCGCGTCGCGGCGGGCGATTTCTTTCGCGGCCTCTACCAGACCGCGCTCGAACCCGGCGAACTGCTCGTCGCGGGAGAATTTCCCGTGCTTTCGCCCGGCTACCGCTCGGCCTTCGCCGAACTCGCACGCCGCCAGGGCGATTACGCGATCGTCGGCCTCGCCGCGCACGGCCGCGTCGACGGCGGCCGCTACGGCGACGTACGCCTCGCCTTCCTCGGCGCGGGTGACCGGCCGCTGCTCGCGCGCAAGGCAATGGCGGCGCTCGAGGGCAAACCCTTCGGCAGCGCATCGATCGAGTCGGCGCAGGCGGCGCTCGGCGACGACCTCGATCCGCCCGCCGACCTCACCACCTCGCGCGAGGCGAAACTGCACCTCGCGCGCGTGCTCACCGGGCGCGCACTGCGCGCCCTCGCTGCCTGAGGCATGACCATGGAACATCTGATCGAGACCACGCTGACCCTCAACGGCGCCCAGGTCACGCGCCGCATCCCGGCGCGCCAGCACCTGGTCGATTTCCTGCGCGAGGAGATGGGACTTACCGGTGCGCACCTGGGCTGCGAGCACGGCGTGTGCGGCGCCTGCACGCTGCGCCTGGACGGCAAGATCGTGCGCGGCTGCCTCACGCTCGCGGTGCAGGCGAACGGCCGGCGCGTCGATACCATCGAGGGACTCTCGGACTCGGGCGAACTCGCGCTGCTGCAGAAGGCCTTTCACGAGCGTAACGCGCTGCAATGCGGGTTCTGCACTCCGGGAATGCTGCTTGCGGCGCAAGATCTGATGCATTCCAAACGCCATCCCTCGCGCGAGGAAATCCGCGAACACCTCTCCGGCAACCTGTGCCGCTGCACCGGCTACCAGGCGATTGTCGACGCGGTGCAGACCGCGCTCGTGGCGCGCCAGGGGGCCTCGCGATGAACGCGCGCGCCGAACTGCCGCTGCACGCGCCGGGAACGCGCACCGATCTCGGCTACATCGGCAAGAGCACGCCGCGCGCCAACGCCAAGCGCCTGTTGCAGGGGCGCGGCACCTACGTCGATGACCTGCGCTTTCCACGCCTCGCGCACGTGGTGTTCTTTCGCAGCCCGCACGCGCACGCGCGCCTGAAGAAGCTCGATCTTTCGAAGGCGGCGAAGCAGCCCGGCGTGCTCGGCGTCTTCGACGGCCGCGCGGTGGCCGAATACTGCACGCCCTGGGTCGCGGTGCTCGGCCACCTGAAGGGCATCAAGTCGCCGCCGCAGCACGCGATCGCGATCGAGCGGGCCTGCTGGCAGGGCGAAGCCGTCGCGGCGGTGGTCGCCGAGACGCGCGCCCAGGCCGAGGATGCGCTCGCCTACGTCGAGGCCGAGTGGGAGGAACTGCCGGTGGTCACCGACATGGAGGCCGCGCTCGCCGGAAAGACCGTGATCCACCCGGAACTCGGCGACAACATCTGCTTCAAGCGCGAGTTCGTCACCGAGGGTTTCGACCAGGCGTGGCAAAAGGCGGATCTGGTGGTCGAGGAAACCTACGATTTCGGCCGCCACACCGGAGTCTGCCTCGAAGGGCGCTCGATACTCGCCGACTACAACGCGGCCGAGCACAGCCTGACGGTCTATCACTCGACCCAGGCGCCGCACATGATGCAGGACATCTTCGCGCGCCACCTCGACATCCCCGAGTCGAACGTGCGCGTGATCGCGAAGGACGTCGGCGGCTCGTTCGGCATCAAGGTGCACGTCTATCCCGACGAAATGGCGACCGCGGCGCTCTCGGTGATGCTGCGCCGGCCGGTGAAGTTCGTCGCCGACCGGATGGAGTCCTTTCTCACCGACATCCACGCGCGCGAGCACCGGGTGCGCGTGCGGCTCGCCTGCACGAAGGCGGGCGAGATCATCGGTTTCGACCTCGACGACCTCACCGCGATCGGTCCCTATTCGGTGTATCCGCGCACCAGCGGCATCGAGGGCAACCAGGTCGTCAACCTCACCGGCGGCCCGTACAAGCACAAGCACTACCGCGCGAGATTGAACGTGGTGTTCACCAACAAGAACGTCACCTCCCAGTACCGCGCGGTGGGCCATCCGATCGCGGTGGCCCTCACCGAGGCGATCGTCGATCTCGCCGCGAACAAGCTCGGCATCGATCCGGCGGAGTTCCGCCGCAGGAACCTGATTCCCGACGACGCCTATCCCTACACCTTTCCCTCGGGCCTCAAATTCGAGCAGCTCTCGCACCACCAGAGCCTCGAGCGGCTGCTCGCGCTGATGGACTACCCGAAGTTGCGTGCCGAGCAGGCGGCGCTGCGCAGGCAGGGCGTCTACCGCGGCATCGGCCTCGCGGCGATGATCGAGGTGACCAACCCCTCGCCCGCGTTCTACGGCGTGGGCGGGGCGCGCATCTCGGCGCAGGACGGCGCGACGCTGCGTCTCGATCCCTCGGGTATGGTCAACGTTCTGTGCAGCGTCACCGAGCAGGGACAGGGCAGCGAGGGCATTTTCGCGCAAATCGCCGCGAGCGTGCTCGGCGTGACGATCGACAAGGTCAAGGTAATCACCGGCGACACCGGCGTGACGCCCTATGGCGGCGGCACCTGGGCCTCGCGCGGCGCGGGCATCGGCGGCGAGGCGGTGCTGCAGGCGGGCAAGGCGCTGCGCTCGAACATTCTGGACATCGCGGCGGCGATCCTCAACGAGGACAAGGCCAAGCTCGATATCGTCAACAACGAGGTGGTCGACCGGCTGAGCGGCGCGGCGAAGCTCGCCCTCGCCGAAGTCGGCCGCGTCGCCTATTTCCGTCCCGATACGCTGCCGATGAAATTCCAATCCGAACTCACCGTAACGCGACACTACACCCCGCGCGAATACGGCTTCACCTTCACCAACGGCATCCAGGCCTCGCTCGTCGAGATCGACGTCGAGACCGGCTTCGTAAAACTCCTCAAACACTGGTGCGTCGAGGACTGCGGCACGATCATCAACCCGATGCTGGTCGACGAGCAGATCCGCGGCGGCATCGTGCAGGGCATCGGCGCGGCACTTTACGAGGAATGCCTGTACGACGACAACGGCCAGCTGCTGAACGGCAACCTCGCCGACTACCTGGTGCCGATGGCGGGCGAGATGCCCGACATCGTCGTCGGCCACATCGAAACACCGACGCGCGGCTCCGAACTGGGCGCGAAAGGCGCGGGCGAGGCGGGTACCGCGGGAGCTCCCGGCGCGGTGATGAACGCGGTGAACGACGCGCTTGCACCGCTCGGGACACGCCTCACCGCGCAACCCTTCACGCCCGACCGCGTGCTGCGGGCGCTGGGGAAGGTATGACGGCGCCGCGAAGGGCGCTCATCATCGGTGGTTCGCACGCGGGACTGTTCTGCGCCAACCTGCTCTTGCGCGCAGGCTGGCAGGTCGATGTCTATGAAAGGAGCGGCGAAGAACTTGCCGGCCGCGGCGCGGGCATCGTCACCCACCCCGAGCTGCGCGAGGCGCTGCTGCGCGCGGGCGCGCGGGTCGACGAGACACTGGGTGTCGCCTCGCTCGGCCGGCTGACGATCGGCCAGGACGGAAAACTGCTCGGCAAGGTCGCGCTGCCGCAGATCCTCACCGCCTGGGGCCGGATCTATCACATGCTGAAGGACGCGCTGCCCGCCGGGCGCTGCCATTTCGGCCGCACCCTCGAGCGCATCGAACAGGACGGCGGTTCGGTCAGCGCGATCTTCGCTGACGGTCAACGCGAAACGGGCGACCTGCTCGTCGCTGCCGACGGCATCCGCTCCACGGTGCGCCGCCAGTACGCGCCGCAGGTGAAGCCCGTCTACGGCGGCTATGTCGCGTGGCGCGGGCTCACCGACGAGCGGCTGCTGTCGCGTGCGACCTACGAAGCGCTCGCCGACTACCTCGGCTTCTGCCTCACCCCGCGCGAGCAGATGCTCGGCTACCTGGTCGCCGGCGACGACAACGAAGTGAGCGCCGGCGCGCGGCGCTACAACTTCGTCTGGTACCGGCCCACCGATGCAGCGGGAAAGCTGCGCGAGCTGCTCACCGATCGTGCCGGTCGCCCGCACGAGATCACCATTTCGCCCGACCTGATCCGCGACGAGGTGGTCGACGAAATGCGCCGCGACGCCGAGCGGCTCCTCGCGCCGCAGTTCGCCGAGGTGGTGCGCCTGTCCGAGCGGCCCTTCTTTCAGGCGATCTTCGATCTGGAATCGACGCGTCTCGCCTTCGGCCGGGTCGTGCTGGTCGGCGACGCGGCCTTCATCGCGCGGCCGCACTGCGGCATGGGCGTCACCAAGGCGGCGGGCGACGCGGTCGCGCTGGTCGATGCGCTCGCGGCGGCGCCCACGATCGAACACGGACTCGCGGCGTACGAAGCCAAGCGTGTCGCCTTCGGTCACGCGATCGTCGCGCATGCGCGCGAGCTGGGGGCGTTTCTGCAGGCGCAATCGGGCAGCGAGGCCGAACGCGTTGCGGCGGCGCGCCACCACGATCCCGAGATATTGATGCGCGAAGTGGCGGTACCGCCGCAGTTCTGACTCCGGCACCGCCGCAGTCCGAAACATCGCGGCGGCGGCTGCCAGACCGCCCACACGTTGTTTTGCTTGGAGCGAGGATCCGGGCACTGCGCGCAGGAACCCTTGATTCTGCGTACCGGGACATGTAGCCTGCTCGAAGGGAGTGGGTAGATCTACGACGAAGGGGGATTGTGGTTCCATCCAGCGTTGCCGGACGGCGCGCATCGCACACGCAGACCCGGTTCACAGTCTCTGTCATCGTACTCAGCCTGATGCTCGCCGCCTGCGGCGGGAACGAAAACGGCGTCGACAGCGTATCCCTGATGGCCCACAGCGTCAGTGGCAGCGCTCGACTGAACGGCACCTGGACCAGTGTCTGCAGAATGAGGCAGGACGTGGGCGGCCAACCAGCCGACACCACCACGAGCAGAGTGTTCTCCGGTTCATCGTACTCGGCTTCGATGACCTTCTATTCCTCCACCGACGCGAGTTGTACCGGTACATCGCAGAGCATTTCGATTGTCGACGGCGTTAGGGCGGGCTACCTCGCGACCCTGGTCGCGGTCATTGCGGCCTGGTCCGATGGAACCACGAGCCCCTCCACCCCACCCGCGAAGCTGGGCGGCGGCGCGCTTCCCACGATGCTCGCGCCGACATTGATTGGCTACACGGTAAGTGCCGCCCAGGCAACCCCCCACGTGCCTGCCGGCAGCTACTCTATGACGGTCTACGTGGACGACAGCGGTACGCCCAACCGGATGTACTCGGATACCGACCAGCCCGCTGCCTGCGCGCCGTCTGCCGGGGGTTCCTGTCTTCACTCGCTGGACTACCTGGTGCGGCAGTAGCTGCCCTGGTTCACCGCAACCGGTCCAGCTTGCTCGCCAGCGACGCCTCCGACAGCGCGCCGAGATGGGTATCGACCAGCCTTCCACCCGCGTCGTAGAAGAGCGTGGTCGGCAGCGCCCTCGATCCGACCGCACCGCCGAGCGCCGAACCCGGATCGAGCAGCACGTCGGCGAGTTCGAGCCGCGCGGCGCCGAGGTAATCGCGCACCGTCGTCGCATCTTCGCCCTGGTTGGCGAACACGAAACGAATATTCCCGTGCTGCCTTTGCGCATCGGCGAGCACCGGCATCTCGCGCCGGCAGGGCGGGCACCAGGTCGCCCAGAGATTGATCACCATCGGCTTGCCGCCCGCGAGCACGGCAAGGTCGGCGGGCTCGCCCGCGAGCGTCGCCAGGGAAACCCTGGGCAGCACCGCGCTGTTCTCCATCAGCAGGATCGCGCCGGAAAGCGCTCCCCAGGCAAGCGCGCCGCAGGCGAGTCCGATGGCGAGCGGTTTTCGCAGCGCCGTGCGCCGCCAGCTTCGCCAGATCACCCACAGCAGGGCCGCGGCGATCCCCGCCCAGAAGTTGAAGCCGCCGTCGCGAATGTCGAGCATCGACCAGGGCGCGGCGCGGTAGAGATCGAACCATTCGGCGACGAAGGCGATGCGCGCGACGAGCAGCGCCGCGATCACCATGTCGGTCAGGACATTGCCGATGCGCGCCTGCGCGCCGCGCGCGGCGAAGCTGCCCGCCGCGGCCGCGACGAGCAGCGAGACGAACACCACCAGCGGCGCAATCGGCAGCGCCAGCGGGCCGAGATTCAGCGAGAGCACGACCGGGCCTGCCTAGGAATGATGAAAGTTTGCGTAAAGTCCCATGCCGCGAAGCTATCACACTTGGAACCTGCCCCGAGGCTACCGCTCTGCGGCCGCGCGGGCCCGTCACCGCGTCGAGCGCCGACATGCGCATTTCGCGTGCCCCACCCCAGGGTTCGCCGATCGTTCCTCACGATTCACCGTGGAGTGACGTAACCACTTCGGCCAGCAGCGCGGGGCGCCCGCACAGCCTCAGAGCGCCTGCCGCCGAGAGCTCCTCACGCGAACCGTAGCCCCACAGCACGCCGATCGCAGGCAGGTCGTTCGCCTGCGCTCCGCGGACATCCTGAGCACGATCGCCGATCATCAGCCCGGTCTCGTGCGGCACGCGCTCCACGCGCAGCAGATGCGCGATCAGCTCGCCCTTGTCCGAGCGGCGGCCGTCGAGTTCGCTGCCGTGGATCGAGCGAAAGAATCCGCGCAGGCCGAAGTGCCCGACGATGCGCTCGGCGTAGACGAGCGGTTTGGAGGTCGCCAGGTGCAGGCGCGCACCGCGCTCGCACAACTGTGCGAGCGCCTCGGGAATGCCGGGGTACACGGCGTTCTCGAACAGGCCGGTCGCGGCAAAACGCTCCCGATAGAGCGCCACCGCATCGTTGACCCGATGCTGGTGTTCCAAGCCGAGAAGCAGCGCGAAGCTCTGCTGCAGCGGCGGCCCGATGAATCGCTCCAGCTCGCGATCGTCGGGCGATGGCAACGCCAACGAACTCAGCGCATGCCTGATGCAGGCGACGATGCCCTGCCTGGGATCGGTAAGCGTGCCGTCGAGATCGAACAGAACGTCCACTTCGCGTTCAGCCACGCAGACGCTTGGCGAGAACCCGATTCCGATGGCGCTCGCCCTGCAACTCAATATCCGTGACGCCCAGGTCTCGATAGTCATGACGAACGTAGAATCGAAGCGCGCGTCGATTGTGCTCCCACGCGGTCAGCCACAGATCAGCGCTGCCGCGCGTTGCGGCCGCCTGCTCGGCGTGCCGAAGAAGCGCCGCGCCGATGCCCTGGCCGGTGAACGGCGCCTGCACGTACAGGCGCTCCAGTTCCGCCGGCGCGGACGAGGCGACCAAGTCGTGCCGCGCGCCGAACGCGAGCTGAACGAAACCCAGCAGATGACCGGCGTGTTCGGCCACGCCGATATAGCCATCGTGCCTGCCGATGCACGCCTCCATCGCCTGCGTGGAAAACGACGCGACGACCTCGGCGGCGATCGCTGCCCGGATGCCGGACGTCGCGTAGGTATCGAGGAACACCTGCGTGGCGAGCACGCCCAGGCACAGCGCATCGGATCGGATTGCGATGCGGATGTGTGCACTCATGTCGCGGCCAAACCCGTGCTTCGCCAGCCGGCCGGACCTGGTCTTGCGAATCTTGTCCACCCGAGGTCCGCGAGCCTAGGCGGCAACGGCATCTTCCCGGCGCGCCCGCGACCTGCGCACCAGCATGACCGCGGCGAGATTGAGCGGTGCCGGTACGGTAAGCAGGAACATTGCGAGGAAATTGCCACCGATGTTCCTGGTCGCCGCCAAGTAGAAGAGCAGCAACACCACCAGCGCATTGAGAACGACCGCGCCGAAAAAGCACGCGCGCCCCTTTGCCCGCGAATACAGCGCTACCGCGCTGCAAGCCGAAAGTATCAGGCAATAAACGGCAATCGAGGAGCCGGCCAGGTCGGGGCGGCGACCGGAGAGAAAGTAGAAGACA
>JAOUFA010000542.1 GCA_029858545.1 Betaproteobacteria bacterium | reverse complement strand
GTGAATTGACGTAATCGATTGCCTGCTGGACGGTCGTGATCTTCTCGGCCTCCTCGTCGGGAATTTCCGTCTCGAATTCCTCTTCGAGCGCCATGACAAGCTCGACGGTATCGAGCGAATCCGCACCTAGGTCGTTGACGAACGACGACTCATTCTTGATCTCTGTCTCGTTCACTCCGAGCTGTTCGGCGACGATTTTCTTGACGCGTTGTTCAATATTGTCCATTGCAAGCTCCTTCCCTTGGGAATCCCGAAGGCCGTATTTTACCAAAACGGCCGTGCTCCCTTCGCAGGGATTCACAGCCACCTGACTACCCTTTACCCCATGTACATCCCGCCGTTAACGTGCAATACGGCACCCGTGATATAACCCGCCTCGGGGGAGGCGAGGTAGGACACAGCGGCCGCGATGTCGTCGGTCGAGCCGAGTCGTCCGAGCGGAATCTTGGCCAGCAGCGCAACGCGTTGCTCCTCCGAGAGCGCGCGCGTCATATCGGTATCGATGAAGCCCGGAGCGACGCAGTTCACCGTGATGCCTCGGCTACCGAGTTCCTGCGCGAGTGACTTGGTCATGCCGACCACGCCGGCCTTCGCGGCGGCGTAATTCGCCTGACCGGGATTGCCCGCCGCTCCGACGACCGATGTGATGCTCACGATGCGCCCCCAGCGAGCCTTCATCATACCCCGCATCACCGCGCGCGACAGTCGGAATACCGATCGCAGATTGGTTTCAATCACCTCGTCCCACTCGCCGTCTTTCATTCGCAGCGCAAGATTGTCGCGCACCACTGCTGCGTTGTTGACGAGCAGTAGAATATCGCCAAACTCCTTTTGCACCGCCTCGACCACCGCATCGCACTGCGCGCTCTCGCGCACGTTGAGCAGCTTGCCCGTACCGCGAACACCTTTCTCGGCAAGCGCGCGCGTGATGTCCTGCGCACCGGCTTCAGTGGTCGCGGTCCCGACGACCGTGGCGCCACAGGCGGCGAGCTTCAGCGCGATCGCGCGGCCGATGCCGCGCGAAGCCCCCGTCACCAAAGCAATCTTTCCTTCCAGCATTTCAGACTCCCTTCACTGTCGCAATCACCTGCTCGAGCGAAGCGCGGTCGGCCAGCGCAAGACCCTGCAGCCCGGCGTCGATGCGGCGCGTGAGTCCGGCGAGCACCTTGCCGGGACCGCATTCGACAACGTGAGTGACACCCATCGCCGCCATCGTGCGGATCGTCTCGACCCAGCGCACCGGAGAGGCGGCCTGCGCCACGAGTGCGTCCCTGATCGCCGCCTCCGATCGCTCGCTCTTCACATTCACGTTATTGATCAGATCGACCTCGGGCGCAACGACGTTCACTCCCTCCAGGTACTCGCGCAGCTTCTTTGCCGCCGGTTGCATCAGACTGGAATGAAACGGCGCACTCACCGGCAGAAGCAAGGCGCGCTTGGCACCCTTCGCCTTGCAGGCTTCCATCGCGCGCTGCACCGCATCCTTGTGGCCCGCGATCACCACCTGTCCTGGTGCATTGAAGTTGACGGCCTGTACGATTTCACCGCGCGCCGCTTCCTCACAGGCTGCCCGCACTGCGTCGTCGTCCAGATTGAGGATCGCGGCCATGGCGCCCCGGCCTTCAGGCACCGCCTGCTGCATCGCCTGCGCACGGAATCGCACCAGAGGCAAACAGTCGCGAAACGAAATTGATCCCGCCGCGACAAGCGCGGTGTATTCACCCAGACTGTGTCCTGCGACCAACAGCGGCGCGGGTCCACCGAGTGCGCGCCAGGCGCGGTACACGGCATACCCCGCGGTGACCATCGCTGGTTGGGTATTGACCGTCATATTGAGCGCTTCGGCCGGACCTTCTCCAAGCATTCTCACGAAGTCGGCGCCCAATACGGCTCCCGCTTCACTCAGTACTGCATCGATCTCGGGTAGCCCGGCGTAGGCATCCAGCATGCCTACGGCCTGCGAGCCCTGCCCGGGAAATACCATTGCGAGTTTCATACCAATGCGTCTTCCCTGTCCGGATTCTAGAGCGTCGCGAGTACCGCGCCCCAGGTAAAGCCGCCCCCGACTCCCTGCATGAGGACACGCTGCCCTTCGCGTATCTTTCCCGACCGGACCCATTCGTCGAGCGCAAGCGGCACAGACGCCGCGGACGTATTGCCATGGTGATCGACGGTCACGACCAGTTTCTCGTGCGGCAGATTGAGCTTCTTCGCGGTCGCGTCCAGGATGCGCACATTGGCCTGATGTGGAATCAACCAGTCGAGATCGTCGATCGTCATATTCGCGGCCTGCAGCGTCTCGCGCGCAACTTCGTCGAGCACCTTGACCGCGAACTTGAAGACTTCCTTGCCCTGCATCTGCAGGTACGG
>JAOUFA010000002.1 GCA_029858545.1 Betaproteobacteria bacterium | reverse complement strand
CTTTCGCCGCGGCGAACCTGGCGGAAGCCGACCCGATGCGCACCGGGTTCACGGCGATGGCGCTCGGCTGGACGGTGTTCGTGCTGCCGTTCCTGTTCGTGTTCTCGGGCACGTTGCTCATGAAGGGCGAGCCCTGGCTGATCGCGCTCGACTTCGTGACCGCGGTCGGGGGCGTGTGGCTGATTTCGGCGGCGACGATGGGGTACTCGATCCGTCTGCTGAAGATCGGGTCCCGGCTGGTCTACGCGGCGGCGGGTTTTCTGCTGCTTCTGCCCGCCGAGTCATTTCCCGATGCGCGCTGGTTCAACGCGGCGGGAGCCGTGATGGCGCTGGCGCTGGTTTCCCTGGAGCGGCGCGCGAGGGCCTCGATCTGAGGATGAGAACTTGCCGCCACGCCGTGGTTGCGCATGTTTGACCGGCTGAGAGCCGCGATCGGCGCCGGGCGCACGGCGAAACCGGAGGCCGACGCGCTGTATCTGCGCGGCGAAGCGGCGCGCCGCCAGGGAAGACTGGACGAGGCCATTGCACTGCTGGGCGACGCGGTCGCGGCGAACGGCTCGGTCGCGGCATTCCACTTCAGCCTCGGGTGCGCGCTGCAGGCCGAGGGCAAAGACGCCGAGGCCACCGTCGAGTACCGCCAGGCGGTGAGTCTGGCGCCCGACCATGCTCACGCGCAGCAGAACCTGGGCGGCGTGTTGGCATCCGCGGGCGACTACGCGGGTGCGCTGGGCGCCTTCGACCGCGTGTTGGTGATCGACCCGGAATCGACCGAGGCGCACTTCAATCGCGGCATCATGTTGCTCGCGCTCGGAGACTATCCGCGGGGCTGGCCCGAGTACGAGTGGCGCTGGAAACGGCCCGAGTTCCAGACCCTTCGCGGTCTGTTCAAGCAGGCATGGTGGGACGGCTCCGACCTGGCGGGCAGGACGATCCTGCTGTTTGCCGAGCAGGGATTCGGCGATGCGATCCAGTTCATTCGCTACGCGTCCGTGGTGGCCGCGGCCGGCGCCCGGGTGGTGGTCGATTGCCAGCCGCCGCTCAAACGGCTGTTCCGACAGGTGAACGGAGTCGCTGCGGTATTGGAAAGCGACGCCGATATCGCGCACTGCGATTTGTGCTGTCCTCTGATGAGCCTTCCGGGCCTGCTGGGGACGACGTTGCGGGACATCCCGGCGGTGCCGTACCTCGCTGCCGGCGCCGACGATGTCGAAACCTGGCGCAGGAAGGTGGTTCATGACGCGGCGGCGATCCGTGTCGGGCTGGTCTGGGCCAGCAACCCGGCAACCGGCTACGCATGGCAGAAGAGCCTCGCACCCGAAATGTTCGCGCCGCTGGCGCAGGTTCCCGGCGTCGCGTTCTACAGCCTGCAAACAGGAGGCTCCTCGGAAACTCACGTGCGGGTCGCCGGATTCGGCGTTCTGCAAGACATGACCGATGCGCTGCACGATTTTGCCGACACGGCCGCGTTGATCTCGCACCTCGATCTGGTGATTTCCGTCGATACCGCGGTGGCGCATCTCGCCGGAGCGATGGGCAAGGATGTCTGGACGGTGTTGCCGGCGCAGGGCGACTGGCGCTGGCTGACCGGACGCGGCGATAGCCCCTGGTATCCCTCGATGCGTCTGTTCCGGCAGCACAGGGAAGGCGATTGGAGCGAGGTGATAGGCCGATTGGTCGCCGAGCTGGGCCTGTTCGAGGCCGCGTCGCGCGAGAAAGCCTTCGCGAGGCGGGTCGCGTCCTGAGGAGGGAACGCGCTTCGTCTACGCCTTCGCGTCGCTCCCCCAGGTAAGCTTGGCGAGGGTTTCGCTGAGAGAATTTCGCAGCACCGCATCGGCGA
This sequence comes from Betaproteobacteria bacterium, assembly GCA_029858545.1. Lineage (GTDB taxonomy): Bacteria > Pseudomonadota > Gammaproteobacteria > Burkholderiales > SG8-39 > JAOUFA01. The sequence continues at coordinate 35,912 of JAOUFA010000002.1, read as the reverse complement.
GGTCGTCGAAGGGCGTCGCTTCGGCGTTCACGATCACCACGCGCGCACCGGAGCGTTTCGCGAGGGGCAGCACGCCCGCGACCGGATAGACCTGCAGACTGGTTCCCACCGAGAAGAACAGATCGGCCTCGCCCGCGGCCTGCATGGCGCTGGCGATCACCTCGGGGACGAGCGGCTGGCCGAAGGAGATGGTGTCGCTCTTGAGGATTCCACCGCAGCCCTCGCAGCGCGGATCGGATTCGCCCGCGCGCACTCGCGCGAGCGTGTCCTGCATCGGCCCCTTCCAGCCGCAGCTGAGGCAAACAACGGCGTGTACCGTGCCATGCACCTCGATTACCCGTTCGGCCGAATTGCCCGCACGTTGATGCAAGCCGTCGATGTTTTGCGTGATGAGCGCGTGCAGCTGGCCCCGGCGCTCCAACTCGACGATCGCGCGGTGGCCCGCGTTGGGCTGCGCGGTCCACGCCGGGTGCGCAAGCCGCGCTTGCCAGGACTTCCGGCGGATCTCCGGGTCGGCGACGTAGTAGTGGATGTTGGAGAGCTTCTCCGCCTGCGGGTCGCGGGTCCAGACGCCCTGCGGACCGCGGAAATCGGGGATCCCCGAATCGGTGGAGATTCCGGCGCCGGTGAGAAACACGATGCGCCGGGCTTCGTTCAGCCAATCACGGACCAGGTCGATGGCGGTACTCCTTCTCGAAAAATTGGCGGCGGTTCGGCGGTCCTGCCGGCGCGGCCGGTCCCGATGCATCGCCGCGCCCCCCGCAGTGTACTTGGGGTCCGGGGTGGCGATACGCTCGCCGACCCGATGCCGGCAGGACGTCCGACGCGTTCGTCGAGCCGGGCCGGAGCCATGGCAGCGAAACAATCCCGCGCGGAGGCCGGTTCGCGAAGCTATCATCGTGTGTCGTCGGCAGTGCGAGGCACGGCAGGAGCGTCGCGCCCGAATCCGGATCGATCGCGCAGGGAGTGCGAGCAGGATGACCCAGGACCAGCATGATCAATTGGCGCCTGCCCGGGCGGTGACCTCCTTTGCCGAGTTGTGCCGGCGGCAGGCGGGCGGTGCGCACGGTCCGGGACCGCTGCGGTGAGCGTCGGGGGAAGGCGCCGGCCCCGCATCGCGATTGCGCTGGGCGATCCGGCGGGCATCGGACCCGAGATCGCGCTCAAGGCGGCGCTCGACGGTCGCCTGACCGAGCTGTGCGATCCGGTACTGGTCGGCAGTCGCGAGGTGCTCGAAACCCATGCGCGGCGCTGCGCTCTGCTGCCGCGCATCGAGGCCTTCGCGCGCGCCGCCGAGTTGTCCTGGGAGGGCGACGGCGTTCGCCTGCTCGATCTCGATTTCACGGGCCGCGAGCCGTTCGCGCTCGGCGAGATCGACGCCGCGCACGGGCGTGCCGCGGTGGCGGCGGCGCGCGTGGCGATCGAGGCGGCGCTCGCCGGGCATGTCGATGCGGTGATCGCCGCGCCGCAGACCGAACTCGCGATCAGGCAGGCGGGAATCGACTTCGACGGCCATCCGTCGTTCGTCGCGCGATGCACCGGCCTGGCACCCGAAGACGTCTTTCTCATGCTGTGCTTCGACGAGACGCGCATCGTGCACGCGACGCTGCACGTCAGCCTGCGCCGCGCGCTCGACCTGGTGACGCGGGAGCGGGTCGGCCGGGCGATCCGCGCGACGCATGCCACGCTCGTGCGATTGGGCCTCGCCGCGCCGAGGATTGCCGTCTCCGGTCTCAACCCCCATGCCGGCGAGCAAGGCCTGTTCGGCGACGAGGAGCAGCGCGTCATCGGACCGGCGATCGAGGCGGCGCGCGCCGACGGGATCGCCGTGGAAGGGCCGTTCGGCGCCGACACGATGTTCCATCGCAGGGGCTACGATGCCTATCTGGTGATGTTGCACGACCAGGGTCACATCGTCGCCAAAACTCTCGCGAACCATCGCAGCGCGGCCCTCACCATCGGCACGCCGGTGCTGTTCTCATCGGTGGCGCACGGCAGCGCGCTCGACATCGCCGGGAGGAATCTCGCGAATGCCGAGGCGATCGTGGAGGCGGCGCGGCGTCTGGTTGGGGCGGCGGGGCGGCGCTGAACGGCAGCGCGGCGCGTGGCACGCCGCGCTCGCCGCGCTGCGCGTACGAGTCCGCCTCGCGGTTCGATCCGCGCGAGCGCAAGGCCCCCGACGACCTGTTGCGGCTCGAGCGAGGCGCGCGCTCGCGTACAATCGCCCGCTCGATGCGCGCCGCGCGTCACGCAAGAGCGGGAATCCCCGACATGACCATAGTCAAGATAGGCGACGCAACCGTCGAAGTCGAGCAGACCGGCGGCGGCCCCGACCTGGTGCTCCTGCATTCGCTGCTCACCGACTCGGGCGCCTTCGGCCGCGTCGTCCCCGAACTCGCAAAGCACTACCGCCTGACCCTCGTCAATCTTCCGGGCTTCGGCGCGTCGACTGCGGCAGGCGCGACGATCGAGGATTACGGTGATCGCATCGCCGCGATCTTCCCCGCGCTCAAGCTCGCCCCCGATGCGACCCTGTTCGGCAATGGTTTCGGAGGATTTGTCGCGCTTGCGGCGGCGATCCGGCACGGCGACCGGTTCGGCCGCCTCGTCATCGCCGATTCGCTCGTCACCTTTCCCGCCCCCGCGCGCGAGCCGTTTCGCATCATGGCGGCGAAGGTCCGGGAGTCGGGCATGCAGGCGATCCTCGATACCGCGATCCGCCGCATGTTTCCCGAACCCTTCATCGCCGCGCAGCCGGACATCGTCGCCGAGCGCAAGCGCGCGCTCGGCAAGGCCGATCCGTCCTGCTTCGCGCAGGCCTGCCTCGCGCTCGCGCAACTCGACTTCGGCCAGCAACTCAAGAGCATCCGCAATCGCACGCTGGTGATGACCGGCGAACTCGATCAGACCACGCCCGCGCCGCTGGTGCGGGAACTCGCGGCGGCGATCCCCGGCGCGCAGTTTTGCGAGATTGCGGGCAGCGGCCATTGCCCACAGATCGAGAAGCCCGCGGAGTTCGTCGCGGCGTTGCGGGGGTTTCTGGACTAGCGCAGGCGCACCGCGCGCCCGCGCTCAGCCCGCGGGCCGCGGCGCGCCGGGCTGCGCGAGCGGATGGGCCTTCGCGAAGGCATCGAGCGCGAGACAGGCATCGCGGATGCGCTCGCAGGTCGGATACGCCGAGGTATTCACGTCGAAGAGCTTCGCCCCGACCATGTGGCCCGCGAGGCAGACGTCGGCGAGCGTGACGCTGTCGCCGTGGCAGAACCGCCCGGTGCGCGGGTCGGCGGCGAGGTTCGCCTCGAGCGCCGCGCAGCCCTGCGCGATCCAGTGCCGGCACCAGGCCATGCGCGCCGGTTCGGCGACGCCGAGTTCCTGCTCCAGGTAATTGCGGATGCGCGGCACCACCAGCGGATGGGTATCGGCCGCGGCGATCAGCGCGAGCGCGCGCACGCGCGAACGGTCGCGCGCAGCCTTGGGCAAGAGCGGCGGCTGCGGATGGGTCTCGTCGAGGTATTCGAGGATCGCGAGCGACTGGAACAGCGGCGCGCCATCCGCGGCGCCGTCGTCGTCGAAGAGACTGGGCAGCACGCCTTGCGGATTCACGCTCCGGTAGGCCGCCTGGAGCTGCTCGCCCTTTTGCAGATCGACGATCGCTTCTTCGTGGGCGATGCCTTTGAGATTCAACGCGATACGCACGCGGAAGGTCGCGAGCGAGCGCCAGTAGCCGTACAGTTTCATGGTTTCCCCTCCCTTTGGGCATCGATCAGTTCGAGCAGGCGCTCGGGCGACAGCGGATATTCATTGACCTTCACGCCGAGGGGTTTCAGCGCATCCTCGATCGCCGAGACGATGCAGGCGATGCCCGGGATCGTGCCGCCTTCTCCCGCACCCTTCACGCCGAGGGCGTTCAAGGGCGAGGGCGTTTGCATGTGTTCGAGGTGGATGCGCGGCATCTCGGTCGCGAGCGGCAGCAGGTATTCTCCCAGGTTGGTGGTGAGCGGCTGGCCGCTCTCGCGGTCGTACTTCATGTGCTCGAACAGTGCATTGCCGATGCCGTGCACCACCCCGCCGATGATCTGACCCTCGACCAGCATCGGGTTGATCAGATTGCCGCAGTCGTGCGCGACCCAGTAATCGAGCAGGGTCACGGCGCCGGTGTCGAGATCGACCTGGACTTCGGCGGCGTTGCTGCCGTTCGCGTACACCGCGCGCTCGGGCGTGTGATACGCGGTCGCCTCCAGCCCGGGGGCAAAGCCCTGCGGCAGCGGCACGTTGACCCCCGCGACGAGGCGCTTGGCGAGATCGGCGAGCATCACCTTTCGATCCGGCACGCCGGCGATGTGCACCGCGCCGCGAGTGATTTCCAGATCCGTCTCGGCCGCTTCAAGCTGCAGCGCCGCCAGCCGCACGGCCTTCGCGCGCACCTCCATCGCCGCGAGGTGCACGCTCGGGCCCGCGGTCGAGGCGACGCGGCTGCCGACGGTCGAGAGCGCGAGCGCGGCGAGCGCGGTGTCGCCGGTCTTGACGATCACCTCCTGCGGGTCGACGTCGAACTGATCGGCGGCGATTTGCGCGGCGATGGTTTCGAGCCCCTGCCCTTGCGCGCAGGAACCGAGCTCGACACAGATTCGGCCGCTCGGCAGCACCCTCACCGTTGCCCCTTCGTAAGGCGGCAGGCCGGTGTCCTCGTTGTAGCTGGCGAGCCCCAGGCCGATCGTGCGGCCGTCCTTGGCCGCCGCGGCGCGCTTCGCTTCGAAGGCTGCGTAGCCCGAGGCCTTCAGCGCCATCTCGAGGCAGGCCGCGTAGTCGCCCGAGTCGTATTGCACCGCGACGCCGTTGGGCAGGCGCGCGCCGGTGGCGTAGGGGAACTGGTCCTTCCGCACGAAATTGCTGCGCCGCACTTGCGCGCGATCGAGTCCGAGATTGCGCGCCACCGTGTCGAGGCTGCGCTCGAGCACGAACGCGGCGTTCGGCCGGCCCGCGCCGCGGATCGGCGTGGTCGGCACCGCGTTGGTAAACAGACAAGCGAGCGTCACTTCGACCGATGGGATCGCATAGGCGCCGGGAAAGGGCCCGAGGCTGGTGAGCGGCAACAGGAGCCCATAGGGCAGGTAGGCACCGTTGTCGTGCACGCAGTGCGCGCGCAGCGCGAGGAGGCGCCCGTCGGCCTCGCAGGCCACTTCCACCTCCCACCACTGGTCGCGCTGCTGGGTGGTGGAGAGGAAGTGCTCGCGCCGGTCCTCGATCCATTTCACCGGGCGGCCGAGCTTGATCGCGGCGAGCGCGGCGACGAGTTCCTCGGGATAGTGGCCCGCCTTCGGTCCGAAGCCGCCGCCGACATCGGGCGCGATGACGCGGATCGCCGACTCCTCGCGATTCAGGTACTGGGCGAGGAAACGCCGCACCAGGAAGGGCGACTGGCTCGCGCTCCACAGCGTCAGCTGGTCGAGCGCCGCGTCGTGCTGCGCGATCACCGCGCGCCCCTCCATCGAGTGCGGCGCGCCGCGATGCTGGAAGTAGCTCTCGCGGAACACGTGCGGCGCGCGCGCGAGTGCCGCCGCCGCGTCGCCGAACTTCCAGGCGAGGGTCGCGGCGAGGTTGTCGCTCGCGCCGCGGTGCGCGGTCGCGGCGCCGGTCCTTGCCGCATCGCGCGCGTCGATCACCGCGGGCAGCGTCTCGTAGTCGACCGCGACGAGCTGCGCCGCGTCTTCCGCGAGATAACGGTTCTCGGCCACCACCACCGCGAGCGCCTCGCCGACGTAGCAGACCTCGTCCTTTGCGAGCGGATACTGGGTGCGGTTTTGCCGGATCGCCGGGTGCGGGTAGCTCTGCACCATCGGTTTTTGCGCCGCCGCGCCGAGATCGGCGAGGGTCCACACCGCGAGCACGCCCGGCGCCGCGCGCGCCGCCGCGACATCGATCGAGCGGATGAGCGCATGGGCTTCGGATGCGCGCACGAAGGCCATCTCGAGCATGCCGGGCAGCAGCATGTCGTCGGTATATCGCCCGCGCCCGGTCAAGAGGCGCGGGTCCTCGAGCCTTTGCACCACCGCGCCGACGTTCTTCACACCCATCGCTAGGCGCTCCCTGTGCGCAATTTTTTGGCTGCGTCGAGCGCCGCGGCGACGATGCCCTGGTAGCCGGTGCAGCGGCAGATGTTGCCCGAGATCGCCTCGCGCACCGCGCGCTCGTCCGCGTCGGGCTTTTCGGTGAGGAGCGCATCGAGCGTCATCAGCATCCCCGGGGTGCAGAAGCCGCATTGCAGGCCGTGGTGTTCGCGAAAGGACTGCTGCAGCGGATGCAGCGTGCCGTCCGCGCGCGCGAGGCCTTCGACCGTGGTGATCGACCGGCCGTCGGCCTGCACTGCAAAGAGGATGCACGAGCGCAGCGCCTCGCCGTCCATCTGCACCGTGCAGGCGCCGCACACGCCGTGCTCGCAACCGAGGTGCGTGCCGGTGAGGCCCAGTTCGCGGCGCAGGAAATCGGCGAGCGTGATGCGCGTCTCGACCTCGCGCGTGTGGCGCACGCCGTTCACGGTAACTTCGATTCTGCGGCGGTCGGTCATCGCGGGTTTCCCTGTGTGGCGGTCCCTGCGCGCGCCGCGGCCGTGCGTAGCGCGCGGCCGATCAGCACGCCGGCGATGCGCTGGCGGTAGGCGGCGCTGACGTGTGCGTCGGCGATGGCGTCGATCTGCGCCGCTTCGGCGGCGGCCGCGGCGATCGCGCGTTCGTCGATCGCCTGACCCAGGAGCAGCTTTTCCGCCGCGGCGAGACGGATCGGCGCGTGCGCGAGACCAATCACGGAAAGGGCGACGCGGCGCGCCTGGCCCTTCGCATCGAGCGCGAGGAGGCAGCCGACCCCGGCGACCGCGAAATCGCCGTGCCGGCGCGCGAGTTCGACGAAGGCATGGCCATGCGGCTCGCGCCAGGTCTTCAGCGCGATGCCGGTGAGAATTTCATTCGCCGCGAGCACCGAGGTCATGAACGAGACGCCCCAGTCGGCGATCGCGATCTTCCTCGCGCCGGCTGGCCCGCTCGCGCTGAGCGTCGCGTCGTAGAGCGCACAGATGCCGGGCAACTCGGCCGAGGGGTCGAGATGCGCGAGGCTGCCGCCGAGCGTGCCGCGGTTGCGCGTCGCCATGTGGCCGACGTGGTGCAACGCCTCGATCATCGCCGGGCAGGCGCGCTTCACGTCATCGGAGCGCTCGAGCGCGCGCTGGCGCGTCATCGCGCCGACTTCCAGCGTGTCGCCGCTTGCGCGGATATAGGCGAGCTCGTCGATGCGGTTGAGGTCGATCAGGTGATCGGGCATCACGAAACGGAAATTGAGCATCGGCCCGAGCGACTGGCCGCCGGCGAGCAGCTTCGCGTTGTCGTGGCGCGCGAGCAGATCGACCGCCTCCTTCACCGAGCGCGGGTCGTGGTAGGTGAACGCGGCCGGCTTCATCGCGCCTTCAGGCCGAGCCAGCGGCGCAGCATCGATCCGAAGGTCGCGAAGAGGAGCGCGAGGCCCGAGATCGGCAGCGCCGGTTTCGCCGCCGCGCTCGGTTGCGCGAAGAGCTGCGCCAGATTGCGCGCGAACTGCGCGGTCATCTCGCGCGCGAGCTCCTTGACCATGCCCGCGCCACGCCCGTACTGGGCGACCGAGCCGGTGAGGGTCAGGTCGGTGTCGACCCGCACCAGGGTGTCCGTGCCCTGCGCGGCAAGCGCGAGCGTCATCTGCGTCTGGAACGCGCCGCGCCCCTTGCTGTCGCTTCCCTTCGCGCGCAGCTTCGCGCGCTGCGCGGCGTCATCGACGTCGTACAACTCGCCTTCGCCCGCGAACTGCAGCTCGACCGGGCCGACGCGCAGCCGCGCCTTGGCGCGAAAGCGCCGACCCTCGGTGACTTCGGTGAGTTCCGCGCCCGGCATGCAGGGCACGACGCGCTGCAGGTCGACGAGCGTGCGCCAGGCCTCGTCGAGCGGGGCGGGCAGGGTGAAGCTGTTTTCGATTCTGATGCCCATGGGTGGGGCGTGATTCTATCCTTCGGCACCGGGTGTTGGGCCGGCGTTTCGCGTCCCAGTGGTAGACCCTTAGCGAACCACCTCGTCGTGGTTGCCCACGCTGACCAGAAGGATTTCTGCCAGGTCCATCTCGCCACGATATGGGCGCAACTCAGGACTTCCAAGCTGCGCCGCGACTTGGCGCCGGCGCGTGATTCGCGACGAGGCGCTCGGCTTCGGCGAAGTGCTGCGTCGCGCTCACCGGTCGGCTGCGGCCCGATGCCGCGTCAGCCCGTGCCTGGTGCCAGGCCGCGAGAAGTTCCTCCTCGCGCAGGTGCTGACACTCTTCGATGTCCATCACCACGAAACGGCTCTTGCCGCGCACCGTGATCGCCACGTGGTCGCGATTCTCGAGCGCGGCCTCGAGGGCCGAGACGCCTTGGGTATTGCGTTCGTTGGCACCTATCGTTTCCATGAGGTACTTTCTCTCGCATTATTTGGAGTGCAATGATCCGCCGAGGATACGAGGCGTCAAAGCGTCCCATTGCCGAAAAGGATGGAGGCTAGACCCGGTTTCTCTCCTTGAGCAGGTCGCGCATTTCGGCGAGCGGCAGTTCCTCCTTGCGATGGATAGGGGAGATGTGCCGTGCGGGCGTCACGCGGCCGCTCCAGGGGCGAAGGCTATCGCGCGCGCGTGCGCCGCGGTTGAATGATCTCCTCGGTCAGTCGGACTTGCCCGGCGTTCCCGAATTGACCTGTCCTCGACTACTTCCTCCCCATCTCCATCCGGTGCCGCTGCCGCGCCGCCTCCTCCTTGAGCGCGTCGTCCACGACGCGCAGCACGCCTTTCACATCGACCGGTTTCGCCTCGCGCTCGAAGCGCCCGGTCAGCTCGGTCTCCACGCGTAGCGTGCCGCTCTTGTAGAGTGACCAGATCTCCTTGCCGTATTCGGTGTCGAGGAGTTCGGGCGCGAAGCGGCCGCAGTAGGCGGTGAGGTTGGCGACGTCGCGCTCGAGCATCTTGCCGGCGTGGGCGTTGCCGGCGGCGTCGACCGCCTGGGGCAGGTCGATGATGACGGGGCCGTTGCTGCCGTAGAGCACGTTGTATTCCGACAGGTCGCCGTGCACGATGCCGGCGCAGAGCATGCGCACGACTTCGCCGATCAGGGTGGCGTGCACGGCGCGCGCCTGTTCGGGGGTGAACACCACGTCGTTGAGGCGCGGGGCGCCGTTGCCTTCGTCGTCTGCGACGAGTTCCATCAGCAGCACGCCGTCGATGAAGTTGTACGGCCGCGGCACGCGTACGCCGGCAGCGGCGAGCCGGACGAGCGCGGCGACCTCGGCGCTTTGCCAGGCTTCTTCCTTTTCCTTGCGCCCGTAGCGGCTGCCCTTTTCCATCGCGCGCGCGCGGCGCGTGTTCCGCACCTTGCGGCCCTCGGTGTAATCGACGCTCTGGCGGAAGCTGCGCTGATCGGCCGTCTTGTAGACCTTCGCGCAGCGCAGCTCTTCGCCGCAGCGCACGAGGTAGATCGTCGCCTCCTTGCCGCTCATCATCTGACGGACGACCGAGTCGACGAGGCCTGCCTCGACGAGGGGTTCGATTCTTTGCGGGACTTTCAAGGCTGCTCTTTTGCGCCGCTCGGGCGCGCCGGGACCACGGGGGGAACTGCCAGGACACAGACCTCTGTGCGGAGGGCGCAATCTACAGCAAATCGGCGACCTATTCCGCGCTCAGCGCGGTGGACGGCAAATCTTGATAAACGCAACTTCCGGTAATAGAGTGCTCAGGTTGGCTCTTTGTTTTCAATTGCAGCAATTTCGGAGGCCCCATCGATGTCCGAGGCGACCAAGACCCTGAGCATGCAGGCGCGCAAGCTCTCGCCTTCGGAGCGTCTGAAACTCGTGGATGAAATTCTGGCGAGCCTCGATGAGCCCGACGCGAGTATCGACCGGCTCTGGGCAAAGGAGGCCGAGGACCGTCTCGCGGCTTACCGCCGCGGCGACATCAAGGCGATTCCCCTGGAACAGGTGCTGGCGAAGTATCGCGGGCAGTGAACGTCCGCGTTCTCGAAGTCGCTCAGCGCGAGCTCGACGACGCCGCCTCCTACTACAACGCCCAGGTCCCCGGTTTGGGCGATGCCTTTCTGCTGGAGGCAGTCGCGGCAATCGAACGGATCCGGAAGTTTCCTGACGCCTGGCACCCGCTCGGCGAACGGTAAATTGATTAGTATGATCTTCGAAGATCACGAAATGACGGAGCCAGCATGACAATCGCAATTCTTCGCGCCGAACTCCGCCATGGAGATTGTTCGGGGGCACTGCTCGCGATGGCGCTGCTCCTCGGCGCCTGCTCGAACCCCGGCAGCACCGCCAAGGACTCCCCGGCGACGGAAGTCCTTTCGCAAACGCGCATCGCCGAAATCGTCGCGAGCCCCGATCGCCGCGAGGCCGACCGCCGGAACGACCTGCGCCGCAAGCCCGAGCAGATGCTCGCCTTCATCGGCGTGCGCCCCGGCATGGTGGTGCTCGACTTGAGTGCCGGGGGCGGTTATACGGCCGAGTTGCTCGCGCGCGCGGTCGGGCCGGCCGGACGCGTGTACGGGCAGAGCGCGGCGCGCGATCCGAGCCGGGTGGCGCCCAAACCGGCGGCGCCCGAGGGAGGCAGCGTTCTCTCCGCGGCGCCGCGCCCTACGTCGCCGCAGTCGCTCGCCGAGCGCGCGAAGAACCCGGCCGCGGGCAACATTTTCGCAGTGGTGCAGCGATTCGAGCAGCCGGTGCCGGCCGAGTTCGCTTCGAACGGGCTCGATCTCGTCACGCTGATGTTCAACTACCACGACCTCGGCCACATGAACGTCGACCGGGATCAGATGAACCGCGCGGTGTTCGCCGCGCTGAAGCCCGGTGGCCTCTACGTCATCGCCGACCACTCGGGGCGGCCCGGCACCGGCATCTCCGAGTCGGGGACTTTGCATCGCATCGAAGAAGCCTTCCTTCGCAAAGAGGTCGAAGCCGCCGGGTTCGGGCTCGCCGACGAAGGCCGGTTCCTGCGCAACCCCTCCGATCCGCGCGACCGCAACTTGCCCGGGCCGCCGCAGCCGAAGGACGAGTTCGTGCTCAAGTTCGTCAAGCCGCGCTGAGATCCGCACCGCAAGGATGCGAGCGCCGCGGCGCTCGCATCGTCGTCCCGCCGGCTACTTGATGAAGGTGTAGACCGCCGCGTGCGCGACTTCCGCGCCGCCGCTGCGCAGCGTCAGCGTTGCCTGGTGATTGCCCTCTCCGGCGCCCATTTGCGCTCTCATGGTGAGCGTGATCACGCCTGATTCACCCGCAAGCAGGGTCACGAATGCAGGCGCGACCGAGTAGGCGACGCTCGCGTCGCCCGCCCCGACGCTTACGTCGAAGGTCTGCGGGCTGCCGGTGAGGTTGGTCAGCGTCACGCTCGTGCTTCGCGTCTGTCCCGAACCCGAAGGAATCGCGCCGAAGCTGATGCTCACCGGGTCGAGCGCGACCTGCGCGCCCGCCGCCGAGAGTAGATCCTCGCGGCCCGCGCCGATGACGTTGACGTCGCGCTGCAGCGCGATGCTGGTGGATTGCTTCAGGACGCCCTGCGCCGCGGTGTTGACGATCGCCGAGCGGACCTGCGCCGCAGACCAGTCCGGGTGCAGCCAGCGGACCACCGCCGCCGAGCCGGCCAGGTGCGGCGTGGCCATCGAGGTGCCCTGGAAGAACGCGAAGCAGGGCGGCGCCGCGCAGAACTGGTGCGGGATCGAACTCAGCACGTTCACGCCTGGCGCGACCACGTCGGGTTTGACGCGGAAGTCGACGTCCGTCGGACCCTGGCTGCTGAAGCCGGCCATGAAGTCGTCGTTGCCCGAGACGAAATACTGCATTGCCGCCGCGATGGTGGTCGCCGCGCCGTTGTTCGCTTTCACCGCCAGACCGTCGGAGCGCGACAGCATGTACGCCGCGACCGTCGGCTGGGACGGCGTGCCGTCCTGGCCCATCGCGATGCCGTCGCCCGCGACGTTGTTCGCCACCAGCACCGCGGCGGCGCCGGCGTTCTGCGCGTTGCGGATCTTGGTCGAGAAGGTGCAGGTGCCGCGCGAGATGAGCGCGACCTGGCCGAGCAGGCTGCCCGGGGTCAGCGCCGCGCAGGCGTTGCCGATGCCGTTGACCAGCGCGCCTTCGGTGACCACCCCGAGGATGCCCGCCAGGTCGGCACTAACGGTCGCGAAGCTGCCGACCGTCGCACCGTAGGTGCTGCCGCTCACGGCGACCGGCGCGCCGAGGTAGTGCCCGACGGTGGCGGCGCCGGCGGTCAGCGCGCGCGCGGCCGAGCCGGGCGACTCGATCGTGTAGTGACCGGGCCCGCTGTTGCCCGCCGCGACCGCGACCACCATGTTGGCCTGATCCAGATTGTCGACCGCGATGGTGAGCAGATCCTGGATGCCCGATGCGCCGCCACCGAGGCTCATATTGGCGACGTCGAAGCCGTCCAGGTAGGCGGCTTCCAGCGCATTGAGGATGTCCTCCGAGCGGGCGCTGGTGACGTCACCGGGAAACACGTTGTAGTTGCCGAGCAGCGCGCGCGGCGCGACGCCGGAGATCGGATGGGAAATCGCGACGCCGTTCACGGAGGCCGGCGTGCCGTCGTTGCAGGCGACGGTGCCGGCAACGTGCGTGCCGTGTTCCTGGAGCGCCTCGGCCGTGTAGTGGCGGCTGGGCGACTTGTTGTTGAAGACCTTCGCCGCGATCACCTTGTTATTGGTGTAGCGGGTGTCGCCGGCTTGCGATTGCGCCGGGTAGCCGGCGTCGCCGAAGCAGGGATGGCTTGCATCGATGCCGGTATCGACGATCGCGACCTTGACGCCGGCGCCGGCCAGCGCCGCGCCGCCGCCCAGATTCCAGGCCTGCGGCGCGCCGATCAGTGCGAGATCGGGATCGGCGACGTTTGGATAGTAGAGGCCGTGATATTCGGCGCGCAGCACCATCGGCGCAGCGGCGATGGTGGCGAGCGGTACGCCGTTCAACTGCAGCGAGACCGCGTTGAGCGACAGGTCGAATTCCCCGCTAACCTTGGCGCGGGGAGCGTTGCCGCGCAGCCAGGACTTGAAGTCGTTGCGCAGCGCCTGCAACTGAGCGCGGTAGGACTTCACCGTCGCGCTGCTGAAATCGATCTTCTTGCCGCGCGGGGGCTTGGTCTTGACGTAGGTGGCGAGCGGCTCGCCGTTCAACTGCACCAGCGCGTACCCGGTGTCGACGCGCGCACGATCGGTCGTTTGGTCGCTGGCGTTGTTGCCGTTGACGCCCGCTGCCCCGGCGGTCGTCGAAAGCAGAATCGAGGTGATCAAAAGGCCGGCTATCGCGAACATCCGTTGCAATGTCTGTCGCATGATGGCTTGCTCCTTATGGTCCTGCTGCAGGTGTGTGGAGATCTCCCGGGAGATGTGGTGCTTGGTTCTTGTCGACGACTGTTCGGCGCCGGCGGCTTGCACGCCACGGCGCGCGGAGGAACGTAGCCCTATCGTTTTGGCTTGTCAATCATGGCGAGTCGAATTCTGCGCTGGTCGGCCTGCCTGTACCCGTTCGCGCAGCGCAACGCCTCGCCGCGGCACTGCGAGTCCGCAGCGTCTGCGGAAGGCCCTGCGCGCGTTGTGCGCTATGCTTCGCGCATCACGCTCAAAGCAACCAAGCAACCAAGCAACCAAGAAAGGGGGATGGCCATGCAGGGTCAATCGCATAGGGAGCCGGTGAATGGAGCTATCCTGTTGAGGGGGCGCGGTATTCTTGCGCTCGTCGTCGTCGCGCTCGGCGTGGCGGGATGCTCGAGCGCGCCCGTGGAACCCGTGGTCGAGGCAGCCGCGAAACCCGCGACCGAGGAAGTCGTGACTCCGGTGGTGACACCGGTGATCGCACCGACCGTCCCGGCCGAGGAGATCCCCGCCAAGGCGGAACCGGTGCAGCCCGCTGCCGAGCCCGTGCCGTCCAGCCAGGCGGGTGCCGCGGTGCCGCCGCAGCCCGAGTCCAAGCCGGCACCGGGCCCGGCGCAGCCTGCGCGTTACGTCGGCTACACCGGCGCGCCCTGGGGCAGGGACTACGGCGTGGTGGGCGGTCACTGCGATCCCGTTCAGGCGCTCGCGGCGACGGGCGGCGCGCGCGCGGTGGCGCTCTTCAATCCGGGCGAGAAGTTCGGCGTTGCGATGAAGGACGGCGATCGCGCCTGCCTGGGGCAGGCGCTCGAACTCGTGCGCAAGGGAAGGTCCGCGGCGTGGTCGAATGCGGAAAGCGGCGACCGCTATCGCGTGACGGTGGGACACGACGCGATCGACGGCGGCCTGCCGTGCCGGGCGCTCGACGTCGCGGTCGCGGGCAAGGACGGCAAGAGCCAGAACATCAAGGGCATCGCCTGCCGCCAGGAGCAGGCGACCTGGGACTTCCGGTAGCGTGAAGAGCGAGTGCGCGAGGCGCCGCGCGAACGCGGTGAGGAGGCGCGATCGCGGCGACGTGAGCCCATGAAACACGACGTGCTGGTCATCGGCGGCGGCAATGCCGCGCTGTGCGCCGCGCTGATGGCGCGCGAGGCGGGGGCGAGCGTGCTGCTCCTGGAAGCCGCACCGCGCGCGTGGCGCGGTGGCAATTCGGCGCATACGCGCAACCTGCGCTGCATGCACGACGCGCCGCAGGACGTGCTGGTCGAGGCCTACCCGGAGGAGGAGTTCTGGCAGGATCTGTTGAAGGTCACGAGCGGCGTCACCGACGAGCGACTCGCGCGCATCGCGATTCGCGCCTCGTCCATCTGCCGCGGCTGGATGCGCCGCCATGGGGTGAATTTCCAGCCGCCGCTCTCGGGCACGCTGCATCTGGCGCGTACCAACGCCTTCTTCATGGGCGGCGGCAAGGCGCTCGTCAATGCCTACTACCGCAGCGCCGAGGACCTCGGCGTGCGAATCCGCTACGACGCGCCGGTCGATTCACTCGAATTGGACGACGGGCGCTTTGTCGCCGCGCGGATCGGCGCGGAACGCATCGAGGCGCGCGCCTGCGTGGTGGCCGCCGGCGGCTTCGAATCGAACCGTGCCTGGTTGCGCGAAGCCTGGGGGGAGGTGAATGGCGAATGGCCCGCCGACAACTTTCTCATCCGCGGCACCCGGTTCAACCAGGGGGTGTTGCTGCGCCAGTTGATCGGCGCGGGAGCCGATGCGGTCGGCGATCCGGCGCAGGCGCACATGGTGGCGATCGACGCGCGCGCGCCGCTCTACGACGGCGGCATCTGCACGCGCGTGGACTGCGTATCGCTCGGCATCGTGCTCAATCGCAATGCCGAGCGCTTCTACGACGAGGGCGAGGACTTCTGGCCCAAGCGCTATGCGATCTGGGGCCGGCTGGTGGCGCGTCAGCCCGGGCAGATCGGCTATTCGATCATCGACAGCAAGGCGGTCGGACGTTTCATGCCGCCGGTGTTTCCGGGCGTGAAGGCGAAAACGCTCGGAGAACTTGCACGCGGGCTGGGGCTCGATGAGGCGGCGATGCTGCGGACCGTCGCCGATTTCAACGCCGCCTGCCGTGCCGGGAGTTTCGACCACGCGGTGCTCGATGATTGCCGCACCGAGGGGCTTACCCCGCCCAAGACCCATTGGGCGCGGCCGATCGACACCGCGCCGTACTACGGCTACGCGCTGCGCCCGGGGGTTACCTTTACCTACCTCGGGTTGAAGGTCGATGAACGCGCGGCGGTTCACTTCGGCGGCAAGCCCAGCCGGAACCTATTTGCCGCCGGCGAAGTAATGGCCGGCAACATCCTCGGCAAGGGCTATACCGCGGGCGTCGGCATGTCGATCGGTACCGCATTCGGACGCATCGCCGGGTCCGCGGCGGCGCTCGTCGCGGCACCGCGAGCGCGACAGGCATCGCCGCATGCAGCCGTTTGAAGCGCAGCCCGGGGACGCGCGCGCCACGGCGCTTCGCGCGGACGAAGCCGAAGTTGACCGTCAGATGCAGATCTGCAATGCCTGCCGCTATTGCGAGGGATTTTGCGCGGTGTTTCCGGCGATGACGCGCCGGCTCGAATTCGGCAAGGCGGACATCCACTACCTCGCCAATCTCTGCCATCACTGCGGTGCCTGCCTGCATGCCTGCCAGTACGCGCCGCCGCATGAGTTCGCGGTGAATATTCCGCGGGCGATGGCCAGGGTTCGCGTGCAGACCTACTCGGACTATGCCTGGCCGGCGGCGCTCGGATCGCTGTATCGTCATGCGGGTCTTGCGACGGCGCTGGCGAGCGCTGCCGCTCTGACGCTATTTCTCGTGCTCATGCTGATGACGACCGGGGGGCTGTGGCACGCGCCGCTCGCGGGAAATTTCTATGCGATCTTTCCGCATCGCACGCTCGCGCTGACGTTTGGCGCCGCGTTCGGTTTCGCGGCGCTCGCGCTCGCGATCGGCGTGACGCGATTCTGGCGCGCAGTCGCGCCGGCCGATGCGCTGCGGGCCGCTCCCGGCGCGGCGCTTGCGCAAGCGACTCACGACGCGCTGCGGCTGAAGTACCTCGACGGCGGTCACGGCAAGGGCTGTAACGAATCCGACGACCGGTTCACGCTGGCGCGCCGGCGTTTCCACCACCTCACGTTCTACGGTTTCATGCTGTGCCTGGCGGCGACCTGCGTCGCGACGCTTTATCACTATGCGCTGCGGCTGCCGGCGCCCTACCCGCTCGGCAGCCTGCCGGTATTGCTGGGAACGGCGGGCGGCATCGGGCTCGTCGTCGGGCCCGCGGGGCTCTTGTGGCTCAATCTGCGCCGCGACCCGGCGCACGGCGATGTCGCGCAACAGCCGCTCGAGCGCGGCTTCATCGCGCTGCTGCTGCTCGTGAGCGTCAGCGGGCTCGCTTTGCTGGCCTGGCGCGAAAGCGGCGCGATGGGGCTGCTCCTCTCGATACATCTGGCCGCGGTATTGGCCTTGTTTCTGACTCTGCCCTACGGCAAGTTCGCGCACGGCGTCTATCGAAGCGCCGCCCTGCTCAAGTGGGCGATCGAGCGGCGAGAGCCGGGCAATCCGAGATTGGCCGAGGACTGAGGAGCGGAATTAGACTGTGCGCGAGTGCGACGCAAGTGATGCGTCCGCCTTGCTCAACGCGCCCACCCGCACTCCCAGCAGTCGTATCCGCCGATCGAGCGGCACCCGTTTCAGGCATTCTCCGGCGGCGCGCCGGATCGCGCGCGCGTCGCGCGTCGCCTGGTCGAGGGTCTGGTCGCGCGTGACGGTCTTGAAGTTGTCGTAGCGCAGCTTCAGGCCGATGGTCCGGCCGACGTAACCGTTTCGCTCGAGATCGCCCGCCACGCGCAGGCACAGATCAGTAAAGATGCGCGAGAGTTGGTCGCGATCGCGCACCGCGTGCAGGTCGGTTTCAAAGGTCGTCTCGCGGCTGATCGATTTGGGCTCGCGGAAGGTGAGCACCGGGCGGTCGTCGCGTCCCTGTGCGGCCTCGTGCATCCAGACGCCGTGCCGCTCGCCGAAATGTTCGATCAGGAGCAACGGATCGGCCTGCGCGAGCTGGCCGATCGTGTGCAGTCCGAGCGCCTCGAGCCTCGCGCCGGCCTTGGGGCCGATGCCGGTGATGCGGCGCGCGGGCAGCGGCCAGAGACGAACCGGAATGTCGGCCTCGCGCAGGATCGTCAGCCCGGCGGGTTTTTGCAGGTCGGAGGCGATCTTCGCGAGGAGCTTGTTTGGCGCGACGCCGATCGAGCAAGACAGGCCCGTCGCCTCGCGAACCGCGCGCTGGATCGAGCCCGCGATTTCGCGCGTGCGTGCCCAGGCGGGATCGTCGCCGGCGAGCGGCGCGACGACATCGCCGAGGTCGACAAAGATCTCGTCGATGCCGCGATCCTCGATATTCGGCGCGAGTGCTCGCACGGCCTCCTTGAACAGGCGCGAGCAGCGCCGGTATTCGTCGAAGTCCGCCGGCAGCAGCAGGGCGTCGGGGGCGAGCCGCGCCGCCTTCATCAGGCCCATTCCCGAGTGCACGCCGAGCGCGCGCGCCTCGTAGGTGGCGGTGGTGATCACGCCGCGGCCCGAGTACTGGCGCAGCGTGGGGATTGTCGTACCGGCGGCCGCGTCGCGTGCGGGGCGCCGCCGACCGCCGATCACCAGAGGCCGGCCGCGCAGTTCGGGGTAGCGCAGCAATTCGACCGACGCGTAGAACGCGTCCATATCCACATGTGCGATGAAGCGGGCGTCGGCGTGCATCGGCGGGAAGATCCTGCGCGCAGTTTATACTGCGGCGATGTGCGGTCGTTACGTCAGCCCCGGTCAAGCCGCAATCGAGCGCGCCTGGCACATCGGCCGGCACAATCAGGCTCCGTTCGAGCGGCGCTTCAACGTGTTTCCCACCGCGACGATTCCGCTCCTGCGGCTGGCCGACGAGGGCGATGTGCTCGAACTGGTCACCGGGCGCTGGGGCCTCGTGCCGCATTGGTGGAAGCAGGCCAAGCTTCCCGCGCTGACCCATAACGCGCGCATGGAGGCGGCGGCGGGCAAGCCGATGTGGCGCGACGCGTGGCGACACGCCCGCTGCCTGATCCCGGCCGAAGGCTGGTACGAGTGGCAGGCCGTCGAACGCATTGATCCGGTGACCGGCGAGGTGAAGCCGGTCAAGCAGCCCTATTATTTTCACAGGGCCGACGGCCGGTTGCTGGGCTTTGCCGGGCTGATGTCCCGCTGGACCAATCCCGGCACCGGCGCGCAGCTCATTTCTTGCGCGGTGCTCAGCACCGCCGCGCAAGGCGAGCTCGCGAAGGTGCACGACCGTGCGCCGGTGGCATTGCCCGAGGCCGTGCACGCCGCCTGGCTCGACCGCCAGCTTGACGATCCGGCGCGGGTGCAAGCGATCGCCGACACGCATGCCGGGCCGGAGGAGTTCGAATTCCGGAAGGTGGGTCCGCTCGTCAACGATACCCGGCGCGACGGCCCCGAACTCATCGAGCCGCTCGAGTCCCGGGCATGAGCGGTGCTACACTTCAAGCTCGCAACTTTGAAAGGAGGTGATCCAGTGAGAGACCATCAAGGCAACACCGGCCCGCAGGAATCGAACGCCGGATCAACCCTGAAGTTCCGGACGTTCGTCGGCTGCGCCTAGGCTGGCGTGCCTGAGCAGTAGGCGCCCTGGGGATCGTGATCCCCGGGGCGTTTTCATTCGTGGGGGTCGCGGCCTTCAGAGCCTGCCGAGGAAGGCGCGGATACGCCGCGCGTTGGCGCCGAGGTCGCTGCGACCCACGCGCGACAGCGAACGAATGTCGACGCGGCTTCCGCCACCGTGCGCGGCGACGCGGATCACCACGTCATCCTTGAAACCGAACAGCAGCGTGCTGGCGACCGCTTCGATGCGCCCGTCGGCAGGAACGCTGGCAATGATCTCCCAGCCCATCGCGCGCGCCGCCGCGAGCGCACGCTCGAAGGCGGCGGCGGGCGCGGCATCGATCTGCGCGGGACCGATGTCGGGATAGGCCTTCTTCTGCAGAGCAGCCGTGTCGGGGCTGTAGTCAGTCGAATTCGGCGCGTCGCGCCGCACCGACAGCGCGGCGACGAAACGCGGCGGGTGGTCGGAGTCGGTGCTGACGTCGTGGATGCGGGGCAGCTGCCTCGCGAGGACGAAGTGGTAGCCGGGCAGCCCCGCGGCGAGCGTGCCGGCGACCAGTCCCGCGAGCGCCCGCCTGGCGAGGCGCGGCGCGCGGATGCGCGCCGCGTGCAGCAGGCCGACCAGCGAGACCACCACCGCGACGGCCGCCACCCAGGCGGCCACGCCGAGCGCGCCGAGTCCGACGCGGTAGTCCCACCAGCCCAGGCGATGGCCGAGACCGGCAAGCAGTTCAGTGGCGGCGCAGGCGATACCGAGGACGAGGCCTGTGCCGACGAGCAGGCGTGCGGCGCGCGAACCCGCGCCTGCGTTCCGGTTCACGATTTCGACCTCCGCCAATGTCTGTCGCGTACCCGGGGATGCTCGCGGTTTCGCTAGGCGATGGCGAGACGCCCGCTCTGGTAGTCCGCCACCGCCTGCTCGATCTCCGCGCGGGTGTTCATCACGAACGGGCCGTACTGCACGACCGGCTCGCGCAGTGGTTTGCCGGCGAGCAGCAGGAAACGCGCGCCGCTCTCGCCCGCCTGCACGCGCAGCGAATCCCCGTCGCTGAGCAGTCCCGCGGTGCGTCGCGTAAGGGAAAGGCGCTCCTCGCCGACCCCCGCGTCGCCTTCGTACAGGTAGAGAAACGCATTGTGGCCCGCGGTGATCGGCGCCGCGAACGCCCCGCCCGCCGGCAGGTGCACGTCGAGATACAGCGGCGCCGTCGACAGCCCCTGAATCGGCCCGTCGGTGCGCCCCGTCTCCTGCACGAGTGTGCCCGCGATCACGCGCGCCTCGCCGCCGTGGTCGAGTATCGCGCCGGGAATCTCGCGTGCGGGGATGTCGCGATAACCGGCCGGTTTCATTTTTTCCTTCGCGGGAAGATTGATCCACAGCTGAAAACCGCGCATCCGGCCCTCGGCCTGCTGCGGCATCTCGGAGTGGATGATGCCGCGCGCGGCGCTCATCCACTGCACGTCGCCGGGACCGAGGTCGCCGCGGTTGCCGACGCTGTCCTCGTGCCGCATGCGGCCATCGAGCATGTAGGTGACGGTCTCGAAGCCGCGGTGCGGATGCGAAGGGAATCCCGCGATGTAGTCCTGCGGGTCGTCCGAGTAGAACTCGTCGAGCATCAGGAAGGGGTCGTGGCGCAATTGTTGCGAGGCACCGATGCTGCGCCGCAGGCTGACGCCCGCGCCGTCCGAGGTGGCGACCGAGGGAATGACTTGTCGAAGCGTTCTTCCTGCCATGGTGTGCGTGTCCCCTTGAATTCAGCCGCGCGAACGACGCGCATCGATGCTCCAGGTCCCGGCGCCGTGCGCGACCAGGAACAGGAAGCCGCCGGCGATCGCGACGTTCTTCATGAACATGACCTGCTGCATCGGATCGGCGAAGTTA
This sequence comes from Betaproteobacteria bacterium, assembly GCA_029858545.1. Taxonomy (GTDB): domain Bacteria; phylum Pseudomonadota; class Gammaproteobacteria; order Burkholderiales; family SG8-39; genus JAOUFA01. The sequence goes on along the minus strand of JAOUFA010000002.1, from coordinate 14,921 downwards.
GCATGAAACACGAGCGCCGCGGCGAGCGTGAAGGCGGCGAGCGCCAGCGCCGCGAAGCGCGTCCACAGACCGGCGATCACCAGCAGTGCGCCGCCGACTTCCAGCGCGATGACCAGCGGCAGCAGAGCGCCCGGCAGGCCCTGCGCCTGCATGTAGCCTTGTGTGCCGGCATAGGCGGCGCCGATCTTGCCGAGTCCGGCGATGACGAACAGTCCTGCGACGAGGATGCGGCCGGCGAGTTCGACGGCATTGGCGTAGCTGCGCATGGGATTTCTCCTTGAAGGTTAATGGGGGTTGGGTCGGATTCAGGCCCCGGTCTGCCGATCGCGCGCCAGATCGGGCGGCGCAACATCCGGGCCGGGGTTTCCCGGCTGCGACCCCTGGACGAACCCGGTAGCGAGGCGACTCCACAGGCCGGCTTCGGAAGAGCTGCTGCGAGGGGTTTGAAGTAGGGGGCGGCTGTGCTACTCCTGGGATGGGGCGAGTGGTGCCATTTAACAATTGAAACATTCGATAGAAAAGCGGAAAATATAGCCCAATAACATCGATCTAATCGATAGATAAACCCGCCTTCAGGAGCGCGCCTCTAGGAATCCACCGCTAGGAATCCACCTCTATGAATCCGCCGCGTATTTCGCTTGATCAATGGGCAACCCTGGTTCAGGTGGTCGAATCCGGCAGCTATGCCAAGGCGGCTGAGCAACTGCACAAGAGTCAGTCCACGCTGACCTATGCCGTCCAGCAGTTGGAGCGGTTGACCGGCGTGAAGGCCTTCGAAGTGCAGGGACGCCGGGCCGTGCTGACCGGGAGCGGTCAGGTCCTCTACCGGCGCGGCAAGCATCTGCTCGATGAGGCGGCACGGCTCGAAGGCCTGGCGGCCGACCTCGCCATGGGGTGGGAATCCGAATTGAGCCTCGCGGTCGAGATCATCTTTCCGACCTGGTTGCTGCTCGAATGTCTCGCCCGCTTCGCGCGCGAGCGGCCGCATACGCGGATCGAACTCTACGAGTCGGTGCTCGGCGGAACCAGCGAGGCGCTGCTCAAGGGACGCGTGGACCTCGCGATCGGGCCCACCATTCCGCCCGGATTTCTCGGCGACTCGCTGATGCTGTCGCGTTTCGTCATGGCGGCGCATCCCGATCATCCGTTACACCGGCTCGGCCGGCCGCTGACCCTCGAGGATCTGCGGGGCCATCGGCACCTCGTGGTGCGAGAGACCGACGCGCGGCGCGCGCGCGAGCCGAGCGTCGCGGCCGACGAACGCTGGACGGTGTCGAACAAGGCGACTTCGATTCGCGCCGCCGTCATGGGGTTGGGCTTCGCCTGGTACGCGGAAGACACGATCCGCGATGAGCTGCGATCCGGGGAGCTGAAGGCACTGCCGCTGCGCGAAGGCGCCGATCGCGACGTGATGCTCTACCTGATCTTCGCCGATCCGGAATCCGCGGGATCGGGCGTGCACCGGCTCGCGGAGATCATTCGCACGACAGTGCGCGAGCGTTGTCCCGACGAAGCCAGGCGCGTCGCACCTTAGCGTGCGCAAAACAGCGCTTTACTTCGTCGGATGATGCGGGCATAAACTGGCGGGCAATGACAAACAATGCCACGGTCGGCCTGGTGGCCCCGCTGCGGGGTGCGCTCTGGATGGGCGGCGCGGTGCTGTCCTTTTCTCTGATGGCGGTCGCGGTGCGCGAACTGCTGCGCCATATGGGCCCGTTTGAGATCCTGTTCTTCCGCACCCTGGTGTCGCTCGCGATGGTGCTCGCGGTGCTGCCGCGCTACGGGCTTGCGGTGCTGCGCACGCGCAGGATCGGACTGCACGGCCTGCGCAATGTGCTGCATTTCGGCGGACAGTACTCCTGGGTCTACGCACTGGCGATGTTGCCGCTCGCCACGGTATTCGCGATCGAATTCACGATGCCGGTATGGACCGCGGTCCTCGCGATGCTGATCCTCGGAGAGCACCTGAATCGCGGACGGGTGGTGATGCTGCTGCTGGGGATCGCGGGGATCGTCGTGATCTTGCGGCCCGGCGAGGGCCTCATTCAACCCGCGGCGGTGGTGATGCTGATCGGCTCGCTCGCCTACGCGTCGACCATGATCGCCACGAAGAAACTCTCGCAGAGCGATTCTTCACTCGCGGTGCTGTTCTACATGTCGCTCATCCAGACGCCGCTCAGTCTGATACCGGCGCTGCCGCACTGGGTGACGCCGGGTGTCGCGGATCTGCCGTGGATCCTGGCGATCGGCATGGGAAGTTTCGCCGCGCACTACTCGATGACGCGCGCCTTCCGGCTCGCCGATGCGACGCTCGTGGTGCCGATCGATTTTCTCAGGCTGCCGCTCATTGCGGTGATCGGCGCGCTGTTCTATGGGGAGGCGATCGACGTCAGGATCATGCTCGGCGCGGCGGTGATTTTCGCCGGAACCTACTACAGCATCCGGCGCGAGAGCCGACCGCGGCCGGCTTAGTGCGCGTTAGGCGCCGGGGTTTGCCGCCTGCCGCGTCGCGAACAGCCGCCGGCCTGCCCAGAGCCAGGCGAGCCCTGCGGTCTGCGCGAGCCACAACAGGCCGAATGCCCAGGTGTATGCCTCGGGCGCGTAGCCGAGCGGTGTGCGCGGCCAGAGATCGAGCACCAGACCGACCAACCATTGTCCGGTGAACATGCCAACGAAGCCGAGCACGTTGATCGCGGTATTGACGCGGCCGACCATCTCCTTGGGGTAGCGGCGGCTGAGCAACGCGTAGGCGAGCACGACCGCGGTGGCGCAGGCGAAGAAGCAGGCCCACAGCAGCAGCGAGCCGGCTCGTACGCCCAGCAGGATGAAGCCCAGGCACAGCGAGGACGCCGCGACACCCGCGACGAGCAGCGGCAGACCGTCGCGGCCGCGGCGCGCCATCGCATCCGCGGCGCGGCCGAAGCCGAGATAGCCCGCCATCATCGCCAGCGCGTACGCGAGCAGGGCGCGAGCGATCTCGGCGCCGGTGTAATGGACCACGTCGCGCTCCCAGGTCGCGACCCACAACGTAAACAGCGAGATCGTCGCCGCCTGGCTGCCGGCCACGCACAGGCCGACGCGCCAGAATGCCGGGTCGCGCGCGATGTGCGCGTAGCCTTGCAGTTGTTCGCGCAAAGACGTCTGGCGCCCGCTGCCGCGCTCGGGTGTGCAGAAGAACAGCGCGAGGCCGACCGCCAGTGCGAGCGCGGCGATACCCTGGAATATCTCGCGCCAGTCGAGCGCACGCAGGGCAATTTCGAGCGGCACGGTGGTCGCGATCGCACCGAGCATGCCGGTGGCGAAGGCGAGGCCGTTCATGCTCGCGATGCGCTCGGCGGGATACCACAGCACGAACGCCGAGAATGCCGCCATCAGGCAGCCCGACACGCCGATACCGATCAATGCGCGCGCGAGGACCAATTCGCCCGGCGTGCGGGAGAGCGCGAAACCGAAGCTGCCCATCGCGGCGATGACGAGCAACGTGGCGTTGATGCGCCGCGGGCCGTAGCGATCGAGCAGCAGGCCGAGCGGCAGTTGGAACAGCGCGAAGGAAAGAAAGTACATCGCGCTGAGCAGACCCAGGTCGGCGGCGGTGAGCGAAAATTCGGCCGCGATGCGCGGACCGGCCACGGCATTGATCGAGCGAAAGAGATACGAGACGAAGTAGCCCGCGAGAAAGGGCAGGGTGACGCGCGCAAAGATGCGCGTCGTGGAGGGGGCGGGGGGGCTTGCGGGATCCACGAGGTGTATGTTGCCTTAAATGCAGAGCGGCGGCGCTTGGGCAATCGCCGCGGAGCGTGACCGGGCTCGATCGCGCCGAACACACCTCCTTCCGCATGTCGGTCATCGCGCCGCGCGATTCAAGCAGCCGCAGGATCCGCGCGCCTCCCTCATCGGGTCGGCGTGCTTGGTCAGAACAGCTGCCGTGCAACCTGGTAGAAAACGAAGCTGGTGACCCAGGCGAGAGCGAGCGGCCAGGCCACGGCGAGCAGGCTGAAGATCGCGCTCTTGGCCTCGTTGCGGATCGTCGCGATGGTGGAAAGGCAGGGCGTGTAGACGAGGGTGAACAGCATGAAACTGTAGGCCTGAACCCAATCTATCTGGTGCGCGATGGCCGCCGTCAGCGCCTGGCCTTCCTGCGCGTAGATCACGGCGAGCGAGCCGATCACGATCTCCTTGGCGACAAAGCCGAAGATCAGCGCGATCGTCAGCTTGGGGTCGATGCCAAGCGGACTCATCACCGGGTCGAGGAAGCTGCCGATGTGTCCCGCGAGCGTGTCGGCACCGCCGGGCGCTGCGCCGGTGGGGAAGTTGGTGAGCAGCCAGACGAATACCACTCCCGCGGTGATGAAGCGTGTCGCGCGTCGCAGGAAGTGCATGACTTCATGCCAGCCACGCAACACCATCTGGCGTAGCGTGGGGAAACGATAGGGCGGAATCTCGAGTACGAAGGGGTCGCTGTTGACGAAGCGCCGCTTGAAGAGCTGCGAGGTAAGCATTGCGGTGGCGATGCTGATCAGGTAGAGCGAGAACAGCACCAGCGGCGCGGCGCGCGTCGGAAACAGTGCCGCGATGAAGAACAGAAATACCTGCAGTCGCGCCGAGCAAAGCGACATCGGTATCACGAGCATGGTGAGGAATCTCAGTCCGCGCGAGCGCATCACGCGCGTGCCCATCAGCGCCGGCACATTGCAACCGAAGCCCATCAGGATCATCACGAAGCTGCGACCATCGAGTCCGAAGCGCGACATGAGCGCATCCATGAGGAAGGCCGCGCGCGAGAGGTAGCCGGTATCCTCGATCATCGCCATGCCGAGGAAGAACAGGATGATCAGCGGCACGAAGCTCGCCACCGTGCCGATGCCGTTGTATAGGCCATCGAGCAGCAGCCCCTTCAGCAGCGCTGGCAGCGCGGCAAGCGCGGGCTCGAGTGCCGTCGATCGGAACGCCGTGATCGCCCAGGCCATGCCGTCCTGGATCGGTTTGCCGAGGTTGAATACCGCCTCGAACATCAGGAACATGATCGCGAAGAAGATCGGCAGGCCGGCCCACGGGTGCAGCAGCACGCGGTCCATTTTTTCGGTGAGCGCATGCGAAGCGCGTGCCGGAACGGATACGTTCTGCCTGACGGCGGCCTCGAGGGCATTGCTGTCGAGCGTCGGCGCGCCGCTCGGCAGTTTGCCGTGCAGCGCCTCGACGATCAGTTTCTGCAGCTGGTCGACGCCCTGGCCGTACTTCGCCGAGACCATGCACACGGGAACGCCGATCTGCTCGGCCAATTTCTGGTGCGCGACGGTGATGCCCAGCGCGGCGGCCTCATCGGCCATGTTGAGGACGACGATGACCGGGAGTCCCGGGCGCGCAATCTGCGCGAGCAGGCCGATCTGGCGCTCAATCTGCGAAGCGTTGAGCAGCACCAGCGCGACATCGACGATATGCTGCGAGAGGAACGCGGTGGCGACCGCTTCGTCGCTCGAGTGTCCGCGCAGGTCATGGATGCCGGGCAGATCGACCAGGTGCACCATTTCGCCGCCGAGCAGCAGCTTGGCGCTCAGCAGATCGACCGTGAGGCCCGGCCAGTTGCCGACCTTGGCGTGCGCGCCGGTGAGGCGATTGAAGAGCGTCGACTTGCCCGTGTTGGGCATGCCGATCAATGCGATGCGCTTCACGACGTATCCCCGGGGCGGCGCTCAGCACCGCGCCGAAGTGACTCCGACGCAGCAGGCTTCCGAAAGGCGCAGCATCAGGTCGGTGGTGCCGACGCGTATGTGAAGCGGGCCCGCAAACGCGGCGCGGCGCAGCACCTGGACGCACTTGCCGGCGCGCACCCCGAGTGCCGTCAGGCGATGGATCAGCTCGGTGTCGCCGCGCAAATCGATGATCGTTGCGGACTCGCCCGGCTGGAGCCTGTCGAGCGTGGGTGAGGGTGTCGGGCTCAGCATGCCGGATCGGTGAACAGAGCAGGACGCGAAACGGTACGCATGCTCATATTGTGGGGCAGTGCGGGCCGCAGGATGCGAAACGGGCGCCCTTCTTGCAAGTTTTGAAGGAATTGGTCAATTTATGATGCGCAAAATGAATGTGGTAATTCAAATTGCTGATGTCTGGTTTCTGGGCTGCGCCAGGGAGATCGGGCAGGCCCGACCCGGCCACTCCACCCGGGAGCGGCCCGGGGCGGGGTTCTATAATGGACTCGAATACTTTCTTCCCGGGGATTGTCGTCATGGACGCGGTATCAGGCGGGGTGGCACGCGGCACGGTCCTGGCAGGTCTTTGCGGCGCGTTGCTCGCGTCCTGCGGCGGCGAGCCCATCGCCAACCCGAGCGCTTCGCTCGCGCTCCATGCCGGCAGCATGGGTGACATCGGTGGTGCGGACGGAAACGGCAGCGCGGCGCGCTTCTTCGGCCCGACCGGCATCACCACCGATTCCGCAGGCAACATCTTCGTCGCCGATACCGGCAACCACAGCCTGCGGAAGATCGTATCCCCGGCATCGGTGAGTACGCTCGCGGGTACAGCGGGTGTCTTCGGCATCGCCGACGGTACCGGCGCCGCGGCGCGTTTCTTCAATCCGACCGGGGTCGCGGTGGACGGCGCGGGCATCGTCTATGTGGCCGACAGTTCCAACCACACGATCCGCAAGATCGCCTCGGGCGGCGTGGTGACCACCTTCGCCGGGAGCGCGGGTTCCTTCGGTGCCGTCGACGGTATTGGCGCGGCGGCCCGTTTCGCGGGGCCCCAGGCCGTCGCGACCGATGGCGCCGGAAATCTCTACGTCACGGATACCTACAATCACGTGATACGGCGGATTACCAGCGCTGCGGAGGTGAGCACTTTCGCGGGCATGGCGGGCGCCTTCGGCAGCGCCGATGGGGTCGGGACTTCGGCGCGCTTTACCAGTCCGCAAGGAATCGCTACCGATGCCGCGGGCAATGTCTACGTGGCCGATACCGGCAACCATACGATTCGCAAGATCATCGCGAGCACTGGAGTCGTGAGCACCCTTGCCGGGATGGCGCTCGCGAGCGGCAGCGCTGACGGCGCCGGCGCCGCCGCACGCTTCTCCAGCCCGCAGGGCCTCGCCGTCGACAGCGCGGGGAATGTCTATGTCGCCGATACCCGTAACGGTACGCTGCGCAGGATCACCGGCGCGGGGGTCGTGAGCACCGTGGCGGGAGTCGCCGGGCAGACGAACTTCGTTCCGGGCGATCTGCCGGGGCGAACCGGCTTTCCGGTCGATGTGACGGTCAGCGGGACATCGCTTTACTTCACGACCGGGAACGGCGTGGCACAGGTGCTGAACCGGCCCTAGCGCGGCGCGGAGGGCAGCGGGCCGCGCGGCCGTGACCTGTTCCGGGAGCGCGTTGCCGGGCCGGCGCGTCGCCCGGCGATGGTCAGGCAGCCCCCAGTTGCGTTGCCATCCAGTCGGCGCTCTGGTCGCGGTAGCGATACCAGAGATTGTTGACGACGTGGTTGCCGCCCTCGATCACCGAGAGCAGGCAAGGACCGGACACTTCGGCGGCGAGTTTTTCGGCCTCGGTATGCGGCGTCAGCCGGTCCTGGGTTCCCGCGACGAGATAGATCGGGCAGGTGATGTTGCGGGCCACGCCTGCGAGCGACATGCGTTGCGCGACTTTTCCTGCCTCGACCAGATCGGCGCTCTTTGAGCGCACGCGAAAGGCCTCGACGTTGAGGACCGGACGACCGTCGAAGTGGCCGGAACGCCGATAGGCTCCCGAGAGCGCCACGCAGGCCTTGATGCGTTTGTCGAATGCCGCGGCGCGCGGCGCGAAATAGCCGCCGAGCGACACCCCCCAGATGCCTAGCCGCGCCGCATCGATATCGTCGCGCGCCTCGAGCACGTCGATTACGGCCTTGACCGGCTTCTCATACTCCGGGCAGAGAGCGAAGTCGTACTCGCCCTCGCCCTGTCCCGGACCGTCGAAGGCGAATGTCGCGACGCCGCGCCGCAGGAAGCGATCCTCGTAATCGTCCATCTCCTCCTTTGCCGAGTCGAGTCCCATGCACATCACGACGACCGGCGGCCGCGTCGCGCACGCGGGCTTGCGCAAGTTACCGTAGAGAAACTTTCCCTCGTAGGCGATCGCGACGCGCGTGCCCGGCGGGGTGAGCAGCGGCAAGGCGAGATTGCGACATTCGACGGCCTTGCGGTGCGCGACTTGCATTTGGTCGGGATCGTTCACGAACAGGAACTTGCCGAAGTGATAGCAGACGGCGGCGCGGGTGAAATGCCCGCCGGCCGAGGCTCGGTAGCCCTCGGCCAAGGCATGCGCGCCGAGTTCCTCGTGGATCGCGGCGCGCGTGGACCAGGCACTGCACCATTCGTCCCAGCGCTGCAGCTTCGCGGTCACGTCCTGGAAATCGGTGAGCGGCACGCCGTTCGCGACAAAGCGCGGTGCCCAGTGTGCGATCGCCGAGTCGATTCTCGGATCGCGATGGGGCTTGGGCTCGGCAACGAGCGGCATGTTCAGGCTCCCAGGGTGGTGAAATAGCCCGGCGCGTAACGATCGCCCGCGCGCGCGCCCGGGCGAAAACTGTCTTCGAGCAAGGCGATCTCGCGCGTCTCCAGGAGCAGATCGACCGCGGCGGCGTTTTGCTCGAGATAGCGCTCCTGCTTGGTTCCGGGAATGGGGATGATGTCCTCGCCGCGTGCGAGCAGCCAGGCGAGGGCGATCTGCGCGATGCTTACCCCGCGCGATCGCGCAAGAGATTCGAGCGGCTTGAGCAATTCGAGATTGCGCTCGAGGTTGCCCGGCTGGAAACGCGGTTGCTTGCGCCGCAGGTCATGGGGCGCGATGTCCTCGAGGCGGCGTACCGTGCCGGCAAGCAAGCCGCGCCCGAGGGGCGCGTAGGAAACGAAGCCGATGCCGAGTTCGCGGCAGGCCGGGAGAATCTCGGCTTCGATATCGCGCGCCCAGAGGGAATATTCGGTCTGCAGCGCGGTGATCGGGTGCACCGTGCACGCTCGCCGCAGCGAGTTGACGCCCGCTTCGGAGAGGCCCAGCCAGCGGACCTTGCCGGCTTGCACCAATTCGGCCATCGCGCCCACGGTCTCCTCGATCGCGACCTCCGGGTCGATGCGATGCAGGTAATAGAGATCGATGACTTCGACGCCGAGCTGTTTCAGACTCGCGTCGCAGGCGCTGCGCACGTACTCGGGGCGTCCGTTATAGGCCTTGCTGCCGTCGGGCCGGTCGATGTTGCCGAACTTCGAGGCGAGCACCACTTCGTCGCGCCGTCCTGCGATCGCACGGCCAAGCAGTCGCTCGTGCCGGCCCTTCAGATAGCGGTCCGCGGTGTCGAAAAAATTGACGCCCAGATCGATCGCGCGTCGCATCGTCGCGATCTGCACTTCATCGTCGCGCGCGCCGAAATCGGTGGTCGTGCTGCCGGCGCCGAGACCGATCGCCGAGACGAGCGGGCCCGCGGCCCCAAGCCTGCGCTGCTGCATGATTGGCCTCCGTCCTCTTCGTCGATGCCGTCGCAACGTCGGTGTTGCCGGGTTCGATCCGGAATGCCGGCCCGCGAGGGTATACCACTTTTCCGCCGCGCGAGCATCCGACCGCGCAGTCGCCGCCGATCACCACTCAGGACTGCGGCATACCAGGCACTTGTCCGGCCATCGCGAAGGCCTGGAGCGCGCGTTGATACTCGGCGAGCGCCTCGGCGCCGACCGCCGCGCCGCATTCGTAGCAGCAGTTCGTCATGCGGTCGAACCAGCGGCAACCGCATTCGTCGCAGGCCAGTTCGGGCGCTCCGGCAGGATTTACAAAGACCAAAGTCTTACCCCGGCATCATCGACAGGTGCCGAGAAACGGCAGCCCGAGCGACTCGATGAAATCGCTCCAGCCGCGCTCACGCAGCTCGTCGCGCGTGCGCATCACCATGAACAGCATTTGACCGCTGCGCAGCTGGCGCTTCAACTCGCCGAACGGATGTTCGTGGCGGAGCGCGGCATCGAGCGTGCCGTCGCCGGCGATCAGCAGGAGGTCCGAAACGAGCCCCTTCAGGCCGCGAAACTCGGCATCGCGTGCGTACATCGCGCCGGGTTCGCGCAACCAGAGGAGCATCGGCACGCCATCGCTCACCGGCATCACGGTGCTCCGTTGCCGGCCATCGGCGCCGCGCACGAAGCGCGGCAGCAGCGCGACGCTCGCACCCTGTGCGGTGTCGGAAAACAAGTCGGTGTGGCGGTCGAGCACCGATTGCCAGGCCGCCGACTGGGGACTCGCCGTCGCACAGACCGTCATACGCGTGCCCCGAGCCGATAACCCTCGTGGATCGCCGCATCCATGCCTCGCGGCATCAGCGCGTCGCCGCAGCCGTGCAATTCGTCGACCATCCATTCGAAGTCGGTGAGCAGTTCCTGGTTCGACTTGCGCGGCGCTGCGGCGATCACGGTGTCCGCGGCGATCGTCGTCTCGACTCCCTTCGCGTCGACTACCACCGCGCCGTCGGCGGTGATGCGGGCGAGCCGGCTCGAAGTGAGCACACGGATCCCCAGTTCCTCGACCCAGGTGGTGTGGCGCCACTTGAACGTCGGCATCACGTCGCCGCCGATGCGCTTGTCCGACTCGACGATCGTTACTTGGGCGCCGTCCTTGCTCAGCGACTCGGCAACCACCAGGCCGATCTTGCCGCCGCCGATCACCACCACGCGCCGTCCCGGCGTCAGCCTTCCCGCCGCCACCTCGAGCGCGTCGACCAGCCGCTCGTGGCCCTCGATGTGCGCATAGGCCTGCAGATCGATGCGCGCGCCCGCGGCGACCACGCACGCGTCGTAGCGATGCAGCACCGAGCGCATGAACTTCGCGTTGGCCTCGGTATTGAACTTCATTTCGATGCCGAGTTTCTTCGACATGACCTCGTAGTGGCGAATCACGCTTTGCAGATCGTCCGGCCGCGCCAGATCGCGTGCCGCGTAGCCGAGCAGGCTGCCGCCGATGCGATCGCCCTTTTCGTAGACGGTCACCGTGTGACCGCGCCGCGCGGCGGTGATCGCGTATTCCATGCCCGCCGGACCGGCACCGATCACCATGATGTTCTTCTTCACCGCGGCCGGGCGGATCGCGTATTCGGGTTCGATCTCGTGGCCGAGCGTCGGGTTCATGGTGCAGGTATACGGCAGGTCGCGGAACAGGCGCGACAGGCAATTGAGCGAGCCGATGCAGCGCCTGACTTCGTCGAGCCGGTCTTCGGCGGCCTTGTGAACGAGTTCCGGATCGGCGAGCAGCGGCCGGCACACTTCCCAGAAATCGAACTCGCCGCGCGCGAGGCAATCGTTGGCCATCACCGGACCGGGCAGTCGGTTGCCGAAGGCGATCGGGATATTCGGACAGGTTCGCTTCGCGCGCGCGGCGAGGTGGTTCCAGTGTCCCGGCGCCACGTCGCGGCCGATCGAGGACTCGGGTGCCTCCTGCCAGCCGACCGTCACGCTGATCATGTCGACGCCGGCGTCGGCGGCCTGTTTCATCAGTTCGAAACACTCGTCCTCGGAATTGCCTCCCCACTGGTCCATCAACTCGGCTCCGTTCAGGCGCACCACCAGCGGATGCTCGGGCAGCGCCTGTTTGATACCGTCGATCAGTTCGCGCATGAAGCGTCCGCGATTCTCGACCGAGCCGCCGTATTCGTCGCTGCGCTGATTGGTGAACTTGGAATTGAAGGAGGCGAGCAGGTAGCCCATGAAACTCGTGACTTCAACGCCGTCGAAGCCGGCGCGGATCGCGCGCCTGGCCGCGTCGACGTGTTCGGCAACGCAGCACCGGATGTCGTCCTTCGACATCTCGCGCGGCGGGCGGAAGTGCGGCAGCGTCTGCGGCACGACCGATGGTTGCACGCAGTAGCCGAGGTCGATGCCGCCATAGCGGCCGGCATGCAGGATCTGCTGAATCGCGATGGCGCCCGCATCGTGGATATAGCCGGCGATGGTCTCGAACTGAGGCAGGAACTTGTCGTCGAACAGGGCGATCTGGCGAAAGTAGGACTTGCCCTCGCCCTTTGCGTCGGGGTAGGCGCCCTGGTTGGTGATGAGACCGCAACCGGTGCCGGCGATCACGCGTGTGCGCGCCAGTTCGCGCGGCGTGATGTAGCCGTCGCGCGTGTTGTAGTTCGATACGCAGCAGGCGCCGTACTTGATCGAGTTGGGTGCGGTGTAGCGGCCCAGGCGTGCGGGCTTGAACAGGTGCGCAAGCTTTCGCTCGCCGGGGCGCTGGCTCATCGGGGTCATCCCTTGGTTAATCCGCGCTGGGAAATACGCGCGTACTCGGCCAATCTGCCTAAGGAGACCGCTGCGATACTTGAGATATATCAACAAAGTCCAGGCTGTGGCGCAGGTACTGCGAAAGGCTGCCGAAAGGTCGCGTCGCACGCGACCTGCCGCTTCGCTGCGCAGACTGGCGGTAACAACGGGTCGTCGGCGCGAAACGTGATACAAATCAAACGCGCGAACCGGAACCCCCGATTAAATTGAACCGTGTTCGTCATGCTGACCCGTTGTGGTCGCCGGCCGCAGCCTGGCGGAACCCGTTCGAATTCGCGTCGGTTCCAGGAGACTCGCCTTGAAGCTTTTCGAGCCGTTGAACATCGGCAGCATGCTCGTCCCGAATCGGGTCATGGTCCCCGCGATGGTGACGCACCTGTGCAAGGAGGACGGCGTGGTCACGCAGGACACCGTCGAGCGCTATGTGCGCTACGCCTCGGGGGGTGCGGGGCTGATCATCGTCGAGGCGATGGCGGTCCATCAGGTCAAATCCGGACCGCTGCTGCGCATCAGCGACGACCGGTATGTTCCGGGTCTGCGCGAGCTCGCCAGGAAGGTGCATGACGCCTCCGACTCCAAACTCGTTCCGCAGATCATCCACTTCCTGAAAGTCGCTCGGTCCGGCTGGCGTCAGACGGCCGACATGCTGTCGGTCGCGGAGATCGATCAGATCGTCGAGCAGTTCGGCGATGCGGTCCGGCGGGCCCGCGAAGCGGGTTTCGACGGTGCCGAACTGCATTCGGCGCATGCCTACACGCTGTCCTCGTTCCTGTCGCGCGCCAACCCGCGTACCGACGAATACGGCGGGCAGACCCTCGAGGGAAGGCTGCGGCTGATCGGGCGAGTCATGGAGAGTGTGCGCCGCAAGGCCGGCGCCGATTTCCCGGTCGGGATCCGTTTCAACGTCGAGGAATTCATCAAGAACGGCTACACGGTGGTCGATTCGAAGCGCATCGCGTTGCGGCTCGCCGAGTTGGGCGCGGCCTATCTGTCGCTCTCGGCCGGCGGGAAATTCGAGGATGCCGTGCACACGCCCGGGCAGGTGCTCTATCCGTACAACGGCTACTCGGGTGACCGCTGTATGCCCGGCGACTGGCTGCCGCGCGCGCTGCACGCCGACCTGGCGGCCGAAGTGAAGCGGCACTTGATCGAGAATGGTCATCGAATTCCCGTCGGGGTCGCGGGCAAGCTCTCCGATCCGCACGACGCCGAACGTTTGCTCGCCGAGGGAAAGGCGGACCTCGTCGGCATCGCGCGCGGTCTGCTCGCCGATCCCGACTGGCCCAACAAGGTCAGGCGCGGCGAACTCGAGCGGATCGTGCAATGCGATTACTGCAACGTGTGCAAGGCGCTCGACGGTACGCACAGGACGGTGATTTGCGCGCTGTGGCCCCAGGGAACCATCCAGGCGCCCGCCGACAACCCGGCGATCCAGGTGCCTCAGTGGACGCCTTCGGCGGCGGGCCTGACGGCCATCGCCCGGGAATCGCGCGTGGAACTGAAGTGGCCCAAGGCTGCCGGCGCGTCTCACTACGAGGTCTACCGCGCCGAAGCGCGTGGCCACGCCGAACTCATCGATGCGGTGAAGGTCGCCTTCTGGGTGGACAACGCCGTGCTCGGTGGACACCGCTACACATACCATGTGCGCCCGTGCGCCGCATCGGGCAGGCCGGGTCCGCGTAGCGCGACGGTGGGAGTCGACGTGCCGGCACCGAGTTACCTGAATCGATGAGCGAGCCCCAACCGACCGTTGCGGTTCTCGCGACCCTGGACACCAAGGCTGCGGAAGCGCTGTTCGTCGCCGGCTGTCTCGCGCGCGCAGGCGTACGCCCGTGGGTGATCGATCTTTCACTGAAGCCGCACCAAAGTGCCGGAGCGGATGTTCCGGGGGCTGTCTTGGCGCGCGCCGACGGAGTCGAATGGGCGCAACTCGCGGGCATGGATCGCCGCGAGGCGGCGACGCGCATGATCGCTGGCGGCGGCAGGATCCTGCGCGACGCGTTCGCGGCCGGCGCGCTCGACGCGGCGGTCGGGCTGGGCGGCGCCAACGGGACCCACCTGGCGTGCGCGATCATGCGCGCGCTGCCCTATCTCGTGCCGAAGGCAATGGTGAGCGCGGTGGCGGCGAGCGGCGCGGTCCAATGGTACGTGGCCGAGGCGGACATCGCGATGTATCCGTCGATCGGCGACGTGTCGCTCAATCGCATCACCCGGGCGGTGATGGAGAATGCGGCGGTTGCCGTCGCCGCGGCAGCGACGAACCGGGCGGGCAAGGTCGCGAGCACGCAAGCGGGCGCGCCGCTCGTCGCCGTCTCGTCATTTGGCGGAACCGCGGGCTGCGTGGACCGTGTCGCTAAGCGGCTGGAGGAGCACGGCTATGAGGTGATCCTGTTCCACGCTTCGGGTATCGGCGGCCGCGCGCTCGAGCGGCTTGCGCGCGAGGGCGAACTGGCGGGTGTCATCGATATCACCACTCATGAACTCACCGATCTGGTCGTCGGCGGCGTGTACAGTGCCGGCGACGGGCGCCTGACCGGGCCGGGTGCGATGGGGCTTCCGCAGGTGGTGGTGCCCGGGGCCACCGATCACGCCAATTTCTGGGTCGGCGGGGTGCCCGAGCGCTACCGCGCACGCGAGT
>JAOUFA010000110.1 GCA_029858545.1 Betaproteobacteria bacterium | reverse complement strand
GAGAACAGCAGAGCCATCAGCGCCAGGTAGCTCGCCTTGGAATGCTTGGATCCCGAGAGCACGCCCGGCAGCGCCTTGAGCGTCGCCTTGAGCACCTTGGCGGAATTGCCGGTGATGAAGGCGCCGGTCGCGGCCCCTCCGATGATCAGCAACTCGAGCGGCTGGAAGATCGCCGCGAGGTGCCCGCCGGCGAGCGCGAATCCGCCCAGTACCGATGCGAGAACGATGATGTAACCCAGAATGACCAGCACGAGCGACCACCCCCATTGAAAAGCCTGTAGGAATTGTCGGCGCGCGCGCCGGATTCTTGAGCCCGGCCCGCTTGCCGCCGCCTTCGCTCCGGCTTCACGCCTCGATCAGCTCACTCCTCGCCTTGCGCGCCGCGGTCTTGCCCGCGCGCGCCGGCATGTGGCACAGCCCGCAGACGAAACGATTGCGCAGGTCGCCCGAGTGCAGCACGAAGCGCCCCGAACACCGGGTGCAGGGGGCGAGGCACATCATTCCGGCATCGACGAACTTGACCAGCCGCCAGGCACGGGTAATCGACAGGATCGGCTCCAGTCCGCTCGTACCGACCTGCTCGAGGTACAAACGGTAGGCGCGGATCACCACATCGATCTGTTCCAGGTCGCTCGACTTGTCGAGGTACTCATATATGTTGGCGAACAGCGAAGCGTGGATGTTCGGTTGCCAGGCGGTAAACCAGTCGGTCGAGAACGGCAGCATGCCCTTGGGCGGCGACTTGCGCTGGATCTCCTTGTAGAGCCGCAGCAGCCGCTCGCGCGAGAGGTTGATTTCGGACTCGAGCAGCTGGAGCCGGGCCCCCAGCCGGATCAGCTCGGCGGCGCGCTCGACTTCGCGTGCATCGCCGACGATGCTCTTGGCGCGGGCATTCATACGACTTCGGCGAGCTTGCCGGCCATCAGGATACCGGCGTGCGCGGTGCCGGCCGAACGATCGCGGCTATGGCCGGTGAGAAGATTCCAGACCATCTGCTCGTCGAAACGCAGCCGGCACATGAGCAGGTTGGTCGCCGCGATCTTGAGCAGCTGCCCGGGGGTCAGCGACTCGATCATGTCGGCCAGCTCGCCGCTGATTCCCAGCCGGTAAAGCGACTCGGCGCGCTCCTGGCGGATCATATGCTGCGCGAGCATCAGATAGGCCAGATTGGTTTCGCGGATTTCCTCGAGCAGTTTGCTGCTGGTCGCTTCGGTCGTGGTGGGATTCATGGACAGCTCCTCGGTCTCGTGTCTGGTTGTGTGTTCGTTGGACGCGGCGCCATATTCGGCCAAATCGCGGATTGCTTGAATCCGAATCGGGCCAATTCGCGCGTAGGAAATCGCGGCGCCCGTGTAGGAAGACCTGCTAGCGGCGCCGGCCCCCGCGTCGCACGCGCCACGGCCGCCGTCAAGAGGGAAAAAGCGCGAATTGGGGCCTGTGCCACGCTCTCTTCGGACCTTCGGGGTCGGGCCGTCGCGCTTAACCTGATCTTGCAATTCGAGCGGCGGCGTGCAAGCGGCCGGAGCGCTCTCGCCGGAGCACGCCGTTTGGGGGCGGCCTCAAGTTTCGCGCGCCGGCTACCGATAAAGCCTGCAACGGCGGTTCGAGTCCGGGTGACGCGAGCCGAAGTTGCCGGTCAAGGGAGAAGCGCTGCGGTACGGCGGGAGTTTCCCGAGGACTGGCGGACCGAACCACTTGCCAATCTCGAAAGGAGTCACACCATGCCCTCAATCGTCAATACCAACCTCTACTCCCTCAACGCACAACGCAACCTGTCGGTATCGCAATCCGGCCTCGCGACCGCGATGCAGCGCCTGTCCTCGGGCCTGCGCGTCAACAGCGCGAAGGACGACTCGGCCGGCCTCGCGATCGCCGAAAGGATGAACGCCCAGGTGCGCGGCATGAACGTCGCGATCCGCAATTCGAACGACGCGATCTCGCTGTCGCAGACCGCCGAAGGCGCGCTTTCCAAGGTCGGCGACATGTTCCAGCGCATGCGTGAACTCGCCGTGCAGTCGGCCAACGCCACCAACGGCGTCGGCGACCGCACCAACCTCGACTCCGAGTTCCAGCAGCTCGGCGCGGAAATCGGCCGCGTGCTCGCGAACACCAAGTTCAACGGCCAGGCGATCGTCGGCGCGGACGCCGGCACGCTGACCTTCCAGGTCGGCGCGGATTCCACCGACACGATCGACGTCACCACCACCGACATGTCGGCAGCGGCCGCGGTCACCGCGGTGACCGCCACCGATATCACTTCGGCGGCCAACGCGACCGCGGCGATCGACCTGATCGACACCGCGCTCGACACCGTCAACGGTGAGCGCGCCAACTACGGCGCCTACCAGAACCGTTTCGAGTCGGTGATCGGCAGCCTGCAGATCTCGGCCGAGAACCAGGCTTCGGCACGCAGCCGGATCATGGACGCCGACTTCGCGCAGGAAACCGCCAACCTGTCGCGCGGCCAGATCCTGCAACAGGCCGGCACGGCGATGCTCGCGCAAGCGAACGCCGTTCCCCAGTCGGTCCTCACGCTGCTGCGCTAAAGGTTGACGCGGCGGGGCTCCTGCGCAGGGCGCCCCGCCGCGCTTCCGACTGAAATCGGAGAATTCCATGGACATCAAGTCTCTCGCCGCCGGGATCGGAACGTACGCCACCCCCCCGGCAACACGTCCTGTCCCGGCGCGCGAGGGTTCGCGCGTCGCGGAACGCGAACCATCGGCCGCGGGCTCGGCAAACGACGCGGCACGCGCCGCGCCGGGGGTCGAGCGCGCGTTGTCGATATCGGTGGACAAGGAAACCGGCAAGACCGTGGTGCGGGTGCTCGATCCGGCCACCGGCGAGGTGATCCGCCAGGTACCCGCCGAAGAACAGGTCGCGCTCGCCCGCGCACTGGAAAAGCTCAACGGCCACCGGCTCGAAACCAAGGCATGAGTTCGGCATGACCATCAGCGCCGCCGGAATCGGCTCCAACCTCGACGTCAACAGTCTGCTGTCCCAGCTGATGCAGCTGGAGCGGCAGCCGGTGGTCGCGTTGCAGAAGCGCCAGAGCGAGTACCAGATCCGGCTCTCCGCGCTGGGCAAGGTGCAAAACTCTGTCGCGGCGCTGCAGGGCGCACTGGGCGGGATCGCGAGTCTCGCTGCGCTGCGCAAGACCGCCGTCACACCGAGCGACGCCTCGGTCGCCAGCGCAACCGCCTCGAGCGGCGCGCCGGCCGGCAGCTATGCGGTGCAGATTCAGCAGCTCGCGCAGCAGCACAAGCTGGCCTCGGCGGCGTTTTCCGCCCCGACCGACGCACTCGGCAGCGGCACGCTCAATATCGAGTACGGCAGCTATTCGGGCGGAGTCTTCACGCCCGATCCGGGCAGGCCCGCCCAATCGATCGCGATCGGCACGGGCGCGAACACGCTCGCCGGAGTGCGCGACGCGATCAACGCCTCGGGCGGCGGCGTCGCCGCGTCGATCGTCAACGACGGCAGCGGCTACCGCCTCGCGCTCGCTGCGCGCGAAAGCGGCGCGTCGAACAGCCTGCGCATCACGGTCGCCGACGACGACGCCAATCCGCTCGATGCGAGCGGACTGTCGCAACTCGCCTTCGACCCGGCCGCTACCGCCGGCACCGGCCGCAATCTGATCGAGAGCGTCGCCGCGCAGGACGCGCTCGCGACCTTCGACGGTATCGCGGTGCGCAGCAGTGCCAACGTTTTCAGGGACGCGATCCAGGGCGTCAGCGTGACCGCCCTCAAGACCGGCTCGATCGGCCTGAGCGTCTCGCAGGACACCGGCGCGACGCGCGAGGCCGTGCAGGGATTCGTCACCGCTTACAACAGCCTGAACAAGACCCTGCACGACCTCACCGCCTACAATCCGGACACGCGCAGCGCGTCGCCGCTGCTCGGCGACGCCTCGGTGCGCGGGCTGGAAACCGGCCTGCGCAGGATTCTCGGCCGCAGTGTCGCCGGCCTCGCGGGCGGCATCTATTCGCTCTCCGACATCGGTCTGCGCTTCGCATCGGACGGTTCGCTGAAGATCGACCCGGCAGTGCTCGACGCCGCGCTCGCGAAGAACTTCGACGCGGTCGCGGGGCTGCTCGCCGGAAACGGCAGCGCGAGCGACCCGTTGGTGCAATGGACCGGATCGACGACGAGCACGCAATCGGGCAGCTACGCGCTCACGGTCACGCAGCTTGCCACGCAGGGCAGCCTCTCCGGAAGCGCCCCGGCGGCACTCGCCGTCGTCGCCGGAGTCAACGATACGCTCGACCTGACGGTCGACGGCGTTGCCGCGTCGATCACGATCCCGGCGGGCAACTACGCCTCGGCAGCACAACTCGCCGCGGCGCTGCAGTCGAGCGTCAACGGCGTCGCGGCGCTGCGCGACGCGGACGTAAGCGTCGCCATCTCGGCGGCAGGCGGCGTCGTGTCGATCTTCTCTTCGTCGTACGGCGGCATCTCGCAGGTGCAGGTCAGCGGCGGAAGTGGCGCGAGCGACCTGCTCGGCATGGCGCCGACGGCAATCGCCGGACAGTCGGCGGCCGGCACGATCAACGGGGTCGCCGCGCGCGCGAACGGGAAAAGTCTCGTCGGCGCGCTGGGCGACGCGTCCGAAAGCCTCCAGGTGCGCGTCGGCGGCGGCGCGCTGGGCGCGCGCGGCACTCTGACCTACAGCCAGGGAATCGCCGCCGGCCTCGACCGGCTGCTCGCCGCCACGCTCGCCTCGGGCGGCTCGCTCGAATCGCGCCTGAGCGGGGTCCAGACGAGTATTCGCGACCTTACCGACCGCCAGGCGGAAATGGAACGACGCATGAGCGCCATCGAAGCACGTTACCGGGCGCAATTCACCGCGCTCGACAGGATGATGGCGAGCATGAACAGCACCAGCAGCTTTCTGCAGCAACAGTTGAGCCGGCTGTGAAGCTGCGGTATCGAATCGCCATCGCCGGGTCGTCGCGCAATTTGCATCCATCAAGTAGATCGGGCTGAGGTCCGTTAACCCAGGTACAGGAGTACACCGACATGACTGCGAACACCCTTTTCGGCGCGCGCGCCTACGCGAGCGTCGGCCTGGAGACGGGCGTGCTGGCCGCCGACCCGCACCGCCTGATCGACATGCTGTATGAAGGCGCGCTGCTGTCGATCGCGCGCGCCCAGGTGCACATGGCCGCCGGCCACATCGCGGAAAAAGGCGCCGCCGTATCGCGCGCGGTACAGATCATCGACGAAGGCCTCAAGGCGAGCCTGAACCTCGAGGCCGGCGGCGGCCTGGCGCAGCAACTGTGGCAACTCTACGGGTACATGGCGCGCAGGCTGCTGCTCGCCAGTCTGCGCAACGAAGCCGCGGGATTCGACGAGGTGACGCGGCTGCTCAAAGATCTGCGCGACGCGTGGCGGCAGATAGACCAACGCGCCAACAAACCCGCGCCCGGAGAGCCGCGCGCCGCGCTCGCCGCCTGAGCGAGCGCGGCCCGACATGGAAGAACTCGTGATTTCCTGCTACGAGGCGATCGCACGCGCCTCCTCCAACATGCTGGCCGCGGCGCGCGAAGCGGACTGGCAGCGACTGATCGAGGCCGAGGCCGACTGCGCGCGCCACGTGCAGGAGTTGCGCCGGCTCGGCTCGGGCACGGCAATGAGCGAAGCCGGACGCCGGCGCCGCGTGGCGATCCTGCGCCAGGTGCTCGCCGAGGATGCCGAGGTCCGCGCGCTGACGCAACCCTGGCTCGCGCAACTCGAACGCCATTTGCACGGCCGCGACGTCGGGCGTCGCGTGCGCGACACCTATCGATAGAGAGCGCGCCGGCGCACCCGGATTCCGCATACGCCCATGACTCCCGGTCTGAGCATCGAATCGCGCGACGCACTTCGCGGCACCACCGGGGGCCTTGTCGAGTCTCGCCTCGCGCGCCTCGCCCTGCACATCACGCTCGACGATCTGGTCGGCGCGGTCGAGCTCGCGCGCTGGCCGCAGGCCCCGCGTGAGCGCGTGCTCGCCGCGCTGGGGCGCGGTACGACGCTGCTGGCGACGCTGCGCACCGCCTCGCCGCAGGCCATCGCGATCGAAATCGATGGACTGCCGCTCGCGCTGCCGAGGCCCTCCGGCGCCGCTTCGTTCACCCCCGGCGAAACGCTGCGCATCGCGCTCGCCGGTGCGCGTCCGGCCGCCGAGCGCGGTGCCGCGCCCGCGGCCACCGCCGGCCCTGCCGCGGCAATCGGCGGCGAAGCCGCCGAGTTGAGCGAAACCGGGCACACGCTCGCCGCCCTTGCGCGCCTCGCGCCTCGCAGCGGCACCGTGGCGAGCGCCGCGGCAGCGCTGCTGAGCGGCGTGCCCTCGGGTGCCGACGAACTGGCCGCCGCGCTGCGCGCCGGCGTCGCGCGCAGCGGGCTGTTCTACGAATCGCATCTCGGCAACTGGGTGCAGGGCGGCTACCCGCTTGCCGAAGTGCGCAAGGAACCTCAGGCCATCGCCGGCGCCGCGCTGCAGGCCTCGGGCGGCGACGCACCCCTGGTCACGCGCCCGGAGACCTGGCCCGATGCGCTCGCCGTCGCGGTATCGCGGCAACTCGACACCCTCGAACACGGCAGCGTGCAATGGCAGGGCACGCTGTGGCCCGGCCAGAGCGCGCAGCTCGCGATTCGCGAGGAACAGGGTCGCGACGCGGCGGGCGAGGACGATTCACCAGGCAGCGGATCCGAGCGCAGCTGGCAGGCGGAATTGAAGATCGAACTCCCGGAACTGGGCACCGTGCGGGCACGCCTGCGTCTGCGCGGCGGCGCCGCACAGGTGCAGCTCGAACCGTCCAACCCCGAGGCGGCGCGGGACCTCGACCAGGCGCGCGGCGAACTCGCCGAGGCGCTCGCCGCGCGCGGCATCGAGGCGCACCGGATCACGGTGGACAACGAGGCGCGGCGATGAATCCGCGTGAACTCCCGCTCGCGAACGCCGTTGCGCTCGCCTACGCGCCGGGCGATGCCGCCCCGCGCGTGGTCGCCAAGGGACGCGGCGCGATCGCCGACGAAATCATGCGCCGCGCGCGCGAAGCGGGCGTGTTCGTGCACGAATCGCGCGAAATGGTCGCGTTGCTGATGCGCGTCGATCTCGACGAGCACATTCCGCGGGAACTGTACCTCGCGGTGGCCGAAATCCTCGCCTGGCTGCACCGCACCGACCGCCTGCGCGCGCAGCGTTCCCGATGACCGTCCGACGAGCAGGTTCCCGATGATCCACTCCAACGCCGCGCCCGAAACCGACTCCGAATCGCTGTACCGCTTCGAGGTGCGCGCACGCCCCGAAGTGCTCGCTTTGCTGCGCGCGCTGCGCGACAAACGCGCGCTGATCACCGCCTACTTCGATGCCGGCACCCAGTTCCTCGTCACCAGCATCATCGACGTCCAGCAGGACTTCGAGGATCTGGTACTCGGACTCGGCAAGGACCTGGCCCTCAACCGTCGCCTGCTTGGCGCGAGCAACATCGTGTTCGTCGGCAATCTCGACAACGTGAAAATCCAGTTCGAGACCGGTCGTGCGGAGCCGCTTCGCTCGGGCGGGGAGCAGGAATTCCGGGTGCGCATTCCGGAGGTTCTGTTCCGCCTGCAAAGGCGCGATCATTTCCGCGTGCCCACCCCGGTGGTGCGCCCCCTCGTATGCAGCGCGCCCGCCCCCGGACGCGAGAACACGCGCGTCGAGCTGACCGTGCTCGACATCAGCGCCGGCGGAATCGGCGCGAGCGTCGATCCGGCGCAACTCGATGCGCAGGGCGGACAGATACTGAAGGACTGCCGCATGGAATTGCCCCAGATCGGCACGCTCGAGGTGACGATCGAAATCCGCCATGTCCGGGAATTCACGCGCGCCGGCCGCCGGCGGCTGCGTCTGGGCTGCCGCTTCGTTGCGCTGAGCGGCTCCGCGGCCGCGATGCTGCAGCGCTACGTCACCCGCCAGGAGCGCGAGAGCCTCGCGCGCAGGTAGGCATCTTCCCCTGACGCGCACCGGATCCTGATCATGCAATGGAAGATGGCTCGGATACGCGCGGCGGTGCGCCACCCCTTGCGCACCATCGCGGCGCTGATCGCGGCGGTCACGCTCGCCCTCACGGCCCTGTACTGGACGCAACTGCGCGTCTCGCACGACAAGCTGCGCGCCGAGATCCTGGTGCACGCCGAGCATCACGCGGCGCAGATCGCCGATGCGGTGGCGCTGCAGGCCGAGGATCTGGTACGCGGCGTCGATCTCGCGCTGCATCACCTGCGCCATGATTTTCTGGGGGACCGCGCGTCCTTCGACGCTTCGGTGCGGGCGATTCGCCAACTCTATCCCGATGACGCGGTCGTCAACGTTTCGGTGATCAATGCGGCGGGTTACGTCGTATATAACGCGATCCCCTCGGCCGCCAAGGTCTACGCCGGCGACCGCGACTACTTCCGCCGGCACGCGGCGAGCACCGACGACCGCCTGCTGCTCGGCAAGCCGGTGCAGGGACGCGTGAGCGGCGTCTGGGTGCTGCTGTTCACCCGCAAGCTGATGCACCAGGGTCGCTTCGCCGGGGTGGTGTTGCTGTCGCTGCGCGCCGAGTACGTCTCGCGCAGACTCGCGCGCCTCGCGCGTCACGCCGACGACGTGATCTCGCTGTTCGACCTCGACGGTGCCTATTTCTCGCGCAGCACCGATTTGCGCAGCGTGCTCGGTCAATCGCTGCCGCGCGGCCGTCCCTTCGTCGGCGCCGATGCGCCGCACTCCGGGTCGTTCCGCAATATCGCGGTTCACGACGGCGTGTCGCGCATCTACGGCTGGCGCAGGCTCGAGGCCACGGCGCTGGTCGCCACCGTGGGCCTCGCGACCGCGCCGATCCTCGCCGCGGCGGAAGCCGAAATCGCCACCAGCCTGCGCGCGAACCGCGTCGGCACGCCGCTCATCCTGTTCGCGCTCGCACTGATCGTCGGCCTGCTGCTGCGCGCCGAGCGCCAGCAGCGTCGCATCGACGCCGACGCCGAGTCGCTGAAGATCGCCGCGACCGCGTTCGATGCCGCCGCCGAAGGCATCCTCGTCACCGATGCGCGCAATCGCATCTTGCTCGCGAACCCCGCGTTCACCCGAATCACCGGCTATGCCATCGACGAAGTGCTCGGCAAGACTCCGGGCCTGCTTGCTTCGGGTTACCACGACACCGACTTCTATCTTTCGATGAAGCAAAGCCTTGACGACCGCGGCGCCTGGGAGGGCGAGGTCACCAACCGTCGCAAGGACGGCCAGTTGTACGTCGAATGGCTGAAGATCAGCGTGATCGCCAAGGACGATCCGGTACGGCGGCGCCATGTGGCGATCCTCAGCGATATCACGCGCCGGAAGGAAGACGAAAGGCTTGTTCTGGATCGCGCCAATTTCGACGAGCTGACCCACCTGCCCAACCGGCACCTGCTGATCGACCGGCTCGAACAGGCGCTGCACCAGGCCGGGCGCAACGACCGGCGGGCGGCGGTGCTGTTCGTCGATCTCGACGACTTCAAGCCCGTGAACGACCGCCTCGGCCACCAGGCCGGCGACGAACTGCTCAGGCAGGTCGCCGCGCGCATGCAGGCGGCGCTGCGGGCGACCGATACCGCGGCGCGCCTGGGCGGTGACGAGTTCGTCGCGTTGCTCGCGACGATTCGCGGCGAACGCGACGCGATCCGGATCGCGAACAAGCTGGTCGCGAGCCTCGCCTCGCCCTACCAGATCAACGGCGAGGTGGTGCGCATTTCGGCCAGCATCGGCATCGCGGTCTTCCCGCAGCACGGCATGAACGCCGCGCAGCTGCTCGAAAACGCCGATCGCGCGATGTACGCGGCGAAGAGCGCGGG
>JAOUFA010000541.1 GCA_029858545.1 Betaproteobacteria bacterium | reverse complement strand
TCTCCGGTGCTGGTGGTGTTCAGCGCACCGATTGCCGCGTAGCGCTCACCGGCCAGTTCGCGCAGGAGTCCGGTTCCGGCGCTGTAGTCGCCGGTCGTCAACACGACGCCCTTGCGTGCGCGCATCAGGGTTCGGCCGCGCGGCGAGTCGACCTCCACGCCGGCCACCCGGCCGGCTTCCTCGACCAGGCCCCTGGCGGTCGTCGCGACGCGGATGTCCACGCCGCGCGCGCGGCAAGCACTCGCAAGACAGTGAATAGTGGCGCCCGAGTGCGGCAAGACATTGTGCATCCGCGGCCGCGTGTGGGGCGCTTCGGGCGAAGGGCCGTGGAACACGATGCCGAGCGACATCAGCCAGTGCAGTGTATCGGCCGCATGGTCGACGTAGAGCCGCCGCAAGAGCAGATTGTCGACGGCGCCCTCCGGGACCGGAAACAGGTCGAAGTCGGCGAAGTGCGCATCCGCGGAATCTGCGATTCCGGTGCTGCGCTGGAGCGCCGTGCCCGCCGCCGTGATCGACCCGATCGACAGGGCCGTGGTGCCCCCGAGTTTCGGATTCTTCTCTATCAGCGCGACGCGCAGACCCGCGTCTGCCGCGGTCAGCGCGACGGCAAGGCCGCTTCCGCCACCGCCCACCACCACGACATCGAACACACCGTTGTTCATCGCTGCGCCCGCCGTCTCGCATCCCTTCCCCCGTTGCGCCGACGCCCGACCCGCCCGGGCGGATCGGGCAAGGCAATCCGAGACGCGAGGCCGGATGAAAAATAGTCGACCACCTGCGCGCGCACGAAAGCGTTGAGCTCGCGCGCCACCTGCGCGGCCGCCTTGCCGTCACCGCGCTCGATGGCACGCACCAGTTTCACCGAAATCCTCGCGGTGCCCTTGAAGCGGTCGGCGAGCGCGTGACCTTTGCCGTGCGCGGTGCCGGCAAGCCCGTGCTGCAGGAGGCGCAGCTTGTCGGCCAGCATCTGTCGATAGCCGCGTTCGATGCAGCGGTTGTGGCACGCACCGGCGATCGTCGAGTGCAGATCGTAGTTGCAGCGGATCATATCCGCCGCATTCTTGCTCGCCACGGCGGTGCGAAAGCGGCGCAATTGCTCCTTGATCGCGCCGAGATCTTCCTGCGTGCGCCGCACGGCGGCGAAATGGCAGGTAATCGGCTGAAACACATCCATCGCCTCGTAGTGATCCACCACATCGACGAAATCGATCGATGCGACCCGCGCACCTTGGTTCGGATAGATCTCGGCGAGCCCCTCGGAGGCCAGACGGATCAGTGCCTCGCGCACCGGGGTGCGCGACACCTTGTACTGGCGGCAGAGCGCCCCTTCTTCCAGGCTCGCGCCAGGCGCCAGCTGGAGCGCCATGATCTCGCGGCGCAGCGCTTCATAGACGATCTGCCCGCCGGTCGGCTTCGGCGCAGGGACGGAAGATGCGCGCGGCGCGTCGCTCGATCGGGGAACCGGCGACTTCTGCTTTCGACTCGTACCCATGATTGATTCCTGGTGGACCCCTGCGAATTGAGCGCTCGTCATGGACGGCGTGCCGGGCATTCGGCGCTATCGCCCGATCGGCACCTGGTTGTCGACGCCGATCACTTCGGCAACGGGCCGGAAGAGCTCCCGATAAAGATCCATGGTGGCGGGGTTGCAATGTGTACACGCATCGTATACGTTACGTGCACCCTTCACAACGTACGGCGCCACCCCCATGCATCTGGTGACCTTGAGTGTCGCGGGACGCGCGACACCCGGTGTCCTTATCGGCGACGAAATCCTGGACTTCATCGCTGCGAGCGCCGTACTGCCCGCAGCGAAACTCGTGCCGCAATCGGTGCGCGGCATCCTTGAGGCCGGCGATCCTGCGCTGGCGCTGGCGAAGTCGCTCCGCGAGGAGGTGCTCGCCGATGCCGGATCGAGCCGCGGGTCATTGAGCAAGCGGTTGCGCGCAGGCGCCGCGCTGGTGAACGCCGCGCAGGCGCAGCTTCTCGCGCCGCTGCCCGATCCGGGACTGATCCTGGCGGCCGGCCTGAACTATTACGCGCACCTCAAGGAAATGAAGGACACGCCGATTCCGGAAAAACCGGCGTCTCTGTACAAGAGTTCGGCCGCGGTCATCGGCCCCGGCGCCGCGATCGTGCCGCCGCGCGAGTACGCCGACATGGTCGACTGGGAGGGCGAGTTCAGCGCCGTGTTCGGCAGGCACTGTCATCGCGTCGGATCGAACGAGGCGCTCGACTACATCGCCGGCTACACGATCATCAACGACGTCTCGGCGCGCAACTGGGTCCCCGACGTATTCGCCGCGCAGGGCACCTTCGGTCCGATTCTTGCGTGGGAACACAATATCCTGGGAAAGCAGTTCCCGACTTTCTG
>JAOUFA010000540.1 GCA_029858545.1 Betaproteobacteria bacterium | reverse complement strand
TGGCGAACTGCAGAGCGAAGAGGGCGACACCGCCGGTGCCCTGCACCAGGATCTTCGACCCAGGATCGATCCGGTCGTTGACAACGAGCGCGCTCCAGGCGGTGAGGGCGGCGCAGGGCAGGGTAGCCGCCTCTTCGTCGCCGAGGTAGGCGGGGATCTTGACGACGCCCGCCTCAGGCAGGCACATGAATTCGGCCATCGTGCCGTCAATCGGGCCGCCAAGCGTTTGCGTCAGGCGATCCAGGTTGGCGCCGCCGGAAATCCAACCCTGATGGAAGCAGGGACAGACCCGATCGCCGGCGCGGACGCGCGTCACCTCGGCGCCGGTCTCGATCACCAGTCCCGCTCCATCCGAGAGGGGAATCAGCGGGAGCTTGCCGGTGCGTGAACCATAGCCGCGGTTGACGACGAACAGGTCGCGATAGTTGAGAGACGCCGCGCGCATGCGTAACAGCACCTGGCCGGGACCCGGTTTGGGTGACGGTCGGGTCGCGAGCAGCAAGTGTTCGCGGTCCCAGTGGTCCTGAATTTGAAAAACTTTCATGCGACGGCGGACAAGACGGAGCGAGCATTGTCGCATGCGAGGCTTGCACGCCGGTGGCAGTGGGGTCAACATTCGGAATACAACAATGGAGGCGGTATGAGCAACTGGGCGTTCCCGACCGAGATGCAAGCGAATCCTGACGAGTACGACTTTGATCTGCGCCGGGCGCTCGATTCGGTGGTGGGATTGCGCGCCGGGATTCCGGCCGATGCGTTCACCGCATCGATCTTGGGCACAGAGCGCAGCGGCAACGGCGTGGTGATCCGCGATGACGGGTTGGTCCTGACGATCGGGTATCTGATCACCGAAGCGAGCGAAATCTGGCTGACCAGTAGCCGGGGATCCGTACTGCCCGGCAGCGCGCTCGCCTATGACTATGCAAGCGGCCTGGGCCTGGTGCAACCTCTGGGGCAGCTCGATCTGCCGGCGCTCGAGCGCGGCTCATCGGGTGCGTGCGGCGTGGGCAGCCGGGTGGTCGTGGCGGGGCAGGGAGGCAGGGCGCATGCGCTGAAGGCCAACGTGATCGGTAAGCACGAATTCGCCGGCTATTGGGAATATCTGCTCGATGAGGCGCTATTTACCGCGCCGGCCCATCCACAGTGGGGTGGTGCCGCATTGCTCGGCGAAGATGGGCGCTTGCTGGGGGTCGGCTCGCTGCTGGTGGAGGAGCAGCGCGACAAAGGGACCGTGGAGGGCAACATGTTCGTGCCGATCGACCTGCTGGAGCCGATCCTGGACGATATGCTGAAGTTGGGGCGTCCGGGTTCCGCGCCTCGTCCCTGGCTCGGCTTCTATGTCACGGTTGTCGAGGACCAGCTGGTCATCGCCGGGCTGGCTCAGGGTGGGCCGGCCGAGCGCGCGGCGCTCAAGGTGGGCGACCGAGTGCTGGAGGTGGCAGGCCGGCGCGTCAACGGCCTCGCAGAGTTGTTCCGCGAGATCTGGAAGCAGGGAGCCGCGGGTGTCGAAGTGACACTGACGCTGCTGCGCAGAGGGAGCACCTCGCAAATACGCCTGCGCTCCGCGGATCGCGAGGAATTCCTCAAGAAACCCAATTTGCACTGAGTTTCTGACTCGGGCGATGGCTTCTTGATCCAGATTAAGCGCCCCGGGCGTCGCCGCCTTTACCGGGGGGGCCTGGCGGGAGTAAAGTAGCGTCGGATAATTTGTTTGGGAGCCAAACAATTGAATACCCGTGAATTGAATGCACCGGCGCAAAGCGTCGTCACGCCGCGGCGCAAGCAGCAGATCGAGTTGCGAGTCAACGGCGAGGCGGTGGAGATTTCGTTCGCGCCGTACAAGACGCTGCTCGAAGTGCTGCGCGAGGATCTCGAACTCACCGGCACCAAGCACGGTTGCGAGCTGGGCGAGTGCGGCGCTTGCGCGGTACTGGTCGACGGCGAGCCGGTGCTCTCGTGCCTGATGCTCGCGGTTGATTGTGCGGGACGTTCGGTCGAGACGGTCGAAGGCCTCGCGAGCGGCACCAGGCTTCATCCCCTGCAGGCGGCTTTTGCCGACTGCGGCGGTTCGCAATGCGGCTATTGCACGCCCGGCATGCTGATGACCGCCAAGGCGCTGCTCGACCATGAGCCTGCACCTTCGCGCGAGCGCATCAGGGAAGCGATTTCCGGAAACCTGTGCCGTTGCACGGGCTACAACCAAATCGTCGAGGCGATCGAGACCGCGGCGGTTGAAATGAGAGGGGAGCGAAAGTGAGCGCGCCGAAGAAACGGCTCGACGTGGTCGGCCAGGTGCGCCGGCGCGTCGACGGACGCGGCAAGGTCACGGGGCAGGCGCGCTTTGCCGACGATCTCACGCTGCCGCGCATGGTGCATTG
>JAOUFA010000109.1 GCA_029858545.1 Betaproteobacteria bacterium | reverse complement strand
GCGCCGGACGCTCGCGATCGACCCACCGCCGCACAGATGGCCGTTCCCACTGGCGCCGTGCGTAGGCGGCAAGCCTTTCGGGAACCGAGTCACCGTTTAGAACGAGCCGATTGAGCATGAGTGCGAGGTCGGTGTCGGCGATGCACCATTCACCGAATAGATTCTGTTCATTGGCGGGAAGCAAGACGGAGGCAGCGGCGAAAAGTTTTTCGGCCGACGCGCTCGCCTCTTCCGAAAGCGGTACATCCGTCGGCTTGCAGAATACGACCTCCGTGGGGCGCTCTTGCCTGATCGGCATGAGGTCACTGCGTAGCCAAGCCTGGACTTGCCGTGCTCTTGCGCGAGTACGTGGGTCATCGGGGTAAATTGGCGGTTCCGGAACGATCTCGTCGAGGTACTCGGATATAGCAGACGACTCGGAAAGACTGAAGTCGTTGTGAACCAAGGTTGGAACCCGGCGCGTTAGCGACGCGGCAGCGAAACTGGCTTCGTAGTTCTCCTGGGCGGCGAGATTCAGCGTCTTTATATCGAAGCGTAGCCGCTTCTCGTGCAAGGCCACGAACGCGCACATTGCATACGGGCTCAAAAACTCCGCATCGACGTAAAGGAGAAAATTTGACGATGACAAGGCGTACTCCTGAGGGGCTAACGAGGGTGTAGAAAAAGTCCGAAAGCGGTCAATTTCGCGCCATCGCTGAAATGCCCCTGCTTTTGTCGATCGGTTTGATTGTTGCCGCAGCCTGCTCCGTAGAGTGGCGCTACGAGGAGATCGCAACCTGGTTGACCTTCGACGTCCAATCGTAGCGCAGAATTTCTCATATCGCGTTGTGGCGTGCCGAATTTTCTAGAGGGACTTTTTCTACAGCCTCAACGTAATCTGGAACCCCTATATGGGGCAACTAAAAGCCTCCACCTTCGCGGCCTAGTCCAGCCAGACTACCCCTAACCGCCTGATTCCTCAACCCGGTCAACCGGGATCGGCGTCTGTACGTTTGTCCAGTATCGGCGTCATCCCGGGAGCCCCAACATGGCCGGCCCGAAGCTGCTGGACCTCATGCGCGAGAGGATCCGCGTGAAGCATTACAGCCTGCGCACGGAAGAAGTGTATTTGCATTGGGTGCGGTGTTTCATTATTCACCACGGCAAGCGTCATCCGCGCGAGCTGGGCGGGCCGGAGGTGGAGGCGTTCCTCACGCACCTCGCGGTCGATGGCCGGGCGTCGCTCTCGACGCAGAACCAGGCGCTCTCGGCGCTGCTGCTTCTTTACCGCGAGGTGCTTGCGATCGAGTTGCCGTGGATGGACGGGGTGGTGCGCGCGAAGCGTGCGCCGCGCCTGCCGGTGGTGCTGACGGAAGCGGAGCTATGACCGGGAAGGAAACCCGGCCGGTATCTAGATCCTTGACGCATCGAAGCGGATCGATGATCCGCAGCGCAACGAATATCTCGCCGCCGCATCGGCCTGAGCGAGCGAGTTTGCGGGCCGCGCCCTAACCGAGCCGGACCGCTCCCGATTTCACCAGTTCGGCGATGCGCGCGTCGTCGAAGCCCAGTTCGACGAGGAGCTCGCGGCTGTGTTCGCCGGCGCGCGGCACGCCGCGCCGGATCGAGGCGCCGCGCCGGCCGTCGGCGTGCACCGGAAAGCTCACGAAGCGTTCGCCGGCGATTTCGGTGATGTCGCGCCGCAGCTGAAGCTGGGGCAGTGCGGCGGCTTCGGCGGGGCTGAGGCAGGGGTCGACGGGCACGTCGTTCGCCTCGAGCAGCGCGATCCAGTCGGCGGCGGTCTTGAGACGGATGACCTGCGCGATGCGCGCGGCGAGCGCGTCGCCGTGGGCGCGCCGCGCGGCGTCGCTCGCGTAGGCTTGATCGGCCAGGTCGGGGGCAAGGTCGGCGACGCAGCGCACGAAGTTGTTCCAGAAGTGTTCTTCGAGGATGCCGAGCGTCAAGCGCTTGCCGTCGGCGGTTTCGAACACGTCGTTGACGGGGAAGATGTGCGCGCGCGGATCGACCTCGGGCGAGAGGCTGTGGCGCTGCGCGGCCCAGAAGAAGCCCGCCTCAAAGAGCGACAGGTCGAGTTGCACGCCGCGCCCGCTGCGGCCGCGTTCGGCGAGCGCGGCGAGGATCGCGATCGCCGCGCAGGAGCCGCCGGCCATGTCGGCCACCGGCAGCGAGGACCGCGCCGGGCCCTTCAGCCACTGACCGGGGTAGGCGAGCCCGCCGCCCGCGGCGAGGTAGTTGACGTCGTGCCCGGGGCGCTCGCGCCACGGGCCGCTTTGTCCGTAGCCCGAGATCGAGCAGTAGATCAACCGGCCGTTGACGCGCGCGAGGGTTTCGTAATCGATGCCGAGGCGCTTGGCGACGCCGGGGCGAAAGCCTTCGATCGCGATGTCGGCGGTTTGCGCGAGGCGCGCCACCACCGCGCGGCTCTCGGCCGCCTTGAGATCGAGCGCGATCGAGCGCTTGTTGCGGTTCTCGGTGCGGAACTGCACCGGAATGTAGCGGCGCGCGGGGTCGCCCGCGGACGGCTCGATCTTGATCACTTCGGCGCCGAGGTCGGCGAAGATCGCCGAGGCGAAGGGCCCCGGCACGAACATCGAGAAGTCGATGACCTTGAGTCCCGCGAGGGGTTGCCAGCCTTCGGTCATCGCCGAGTGCGTCGCGATCAGGGCGCGCGCGCCGCGGGCGTTTCGGCGAGCGCGCCACCGGCCGGCGCGGCGCGCGTGCCGCCGCGCGCGAACAGCAGGTAGGCGGTGGGGATCACGAACAGCGTGAACACGGTGCCGAGGGTGAGGCCGCCGACGATCACCCAGCCGATCGGCGCGCGCGCTTCGGCCCCCGCTCCCGAGGCGAGCGCGAGCGGCAGCGCGCCGAGCACCATCGCGCCGGTGGTCATCAGGATCGGCCGCAGCCTGAGGGTCGCCGCCTCGATCACCGCTTCGCCGGCGGAGTAGCCCTTCGCGCGCAGCTGGTTGGCGAACTCGACGATGAGGATGCCGTGCTTGGTGATCAGGCCGATCAGCATCACCAGGCCGATGCGCGAGTACACGTTGAGCGTGCCGCCCGAAAGTTTCAACGCGAGCAGCGCGCCGAGCGCGGCAAGCGGCACGGTGAGCAGGATGATGAACGGCGATACGAAGCTCTCGAACTGCGCGGCGAGCACCAGGTAGATGAACGCGAGCGCGAGCACGAAGATGAACACGAGCGCCGCACCCGACTCGCGGTACTCGCGCGACGCGCCGTCGAGCTCGGTGCGCGCGCTCGGCGGCAGGACCTCGGCGGCGGCCTGGTCCATGAACTCGAGCGCCTCGCCGACGGTGTAGCCCGGCGCGACGTTGGCCGAGACGATCGCCGCGCGCAGCCGGTTGAAGTGGTTGAACTCCTTGGCGGCGACGGTCTCGCGCACCTTGACGAGATTCGACAGCTGCACCAGGCGCCCGTTCTTCGCGCGCACGTAGATCGCGGTCAGGTCGGCGGGGGTGTTGCGGTCCTTCGATTCGAGCTGCACGATCACGTCGTACTGCTTGCCCTCGCGCTTGAAGCGCGTGACCTGGCGCCCGCCGAGCAGCGTTTCGAGCGTGCGTCCGATGGTGTCGATTTCGACGCCGATCGCGGAGGCCTTCTCGCGGTCGATGTCGATCGCGAGCTGCGGTTTGTTCAGGCGCAAATCGGTGTCCGGGTTGGCGATCGCCTTGCTCTGCCTTGCCTTGGCGAGCAGCCGGTTCATGATCGCATCCAGTTCGTCGTACGAATTGGCCTGCACCACGAATTGCACCGGCGGATTGCGGAAGCTCTGGCCGAGCGAGGGCGGGTTGACCGGAAACGCGAGCACCCCGGGCAGGCCACCGAACAGTTTTGGCCCGATCTCGGCGGTGACCTGCTGCGTCTTGCGCTCGCGGTTCTCCCAGAGTTTCAGCTGCGTGAACGCGATCGCGGTGTTCACCGGGTTGGGCCGGTCGATGCCCGGCGCGACCGCGACGAAGAACGAGCTGACCTCGGGCACCGAGGCGATGATGCGTTCCACCGCGCGCGCGTACTGGTCGGTGTAATCGAGCGAGGCGCCCTCGGGAGCGATCACCAGGGTGAGGAAGAAGCCGCGGTCCTCCTGCGGCGAGAGCTCCGACTTGAGCGACAGGTAGGTGGCGCCGGCGCCGGCGAGCACCGCGAAGAACACGCCGATCATCAGCCAGCGTGCACGGAGCGAGGCGCCGAGCCCGCGACGGTAGCCTTCGGTCATCGCGTGGAAGAAGCGTTCCATCGCGAGGTACACGCCGCCGTGGTGCTCGTGCTCCTTGAGGAACCTCGAGCACATCATCGGCGTGAGCGTCAGCGCGACGAACCCCGACACGACCACCGCCGAGGCGACCGTCAGCGCGAACTCGGTGAACAGGCGCCCGGTGTTGCCGGTCATGAACGCAAGCGGCGCGAATACCGCGGCGAGCGTCGCCGACATCGCCACCACCG
Organism: Betaproteobacteria bacterium; assembly: GCA_029858545.1. Classification (GTDB taxonomy): domain Bacteria; phylum Pseudomonadota; class Gammaproteobacteria; order Burkholderiales; family SG8-39; genus JAOUFA01. The sequence goes on along the minus strand of JAOUFA010000109.1, from coordinate 5,393 downwards.
CGAAGGCGATCTCGCGCGCGCCTTCGATCGAGGCGTGCCGCGGATCCTGGCCGAGTTCGATGTGGCGGTGGCAGTTCTCGAGCACCACGATCGCGTCGTCGACCACCAGGCCGATGGCGAGCACCACGCCCAGCAGCGTGAGCACGTTGATCGTGAAGCCCATCAGATAGAGGAACAGGAACGAGCCGATGAGCGACACCGGGATCGTGACGAACGGAATCAGCGTCGAGCGGAACGATCTGAGAAAGATGAAGATTACCGCGATCACCAGCAGCACCGCTTCGGCCATCGTGCTGAACACCGACTTGATCGAGCGCTCGATGAAGATCGACGAGTCGAAGGCGATCGCGAGTTCCATCCCCTTGGGCAGTGCGGCGCCGATGCGCGGCAGTTCCTCCTTCACCGCCTGCGCCACCGACAGCGTGTTGGCGGTCGATTGTTTCACCACCCCCATGCCGACCGCGGGCCGGCCGTTGACGCGCACGATGCTGCGCTCGTCGAGCGCGCCGAGTCGCGCGTAGCCGACGTCCTTGAGCCGCACCGGGTAGTCGGCGGCCTCGGTGACGATCAGTTCGTCGAACTGGCGCGCGCTGCGCAGATCGGCCTCGGCGAGCACCGTGAACTCGCGCTGCGCGGATTCGATGCGCCCGGCCGGGATCTCGACGTTCTGGCGCCGCAGCGCGTTCTCGATGTCCTGCGGCGTGAGACTGTAGGCGGCGAGCCGCTCGCGGTCGAGCCAGATGCGCATCGCGTACTGGCGCCCGCCGCCGACGATCACCGAGGCGACCCCGGGCAGGGTCTTCAGCCGGTCGGCGACGTAGCGGTCGGCGTAGTCGGTGAGCTCGAGCGCGGTGTGCTGCGCGGAAGTCAGACGCAGCCAGATGATCGCCTGCGCATCGGCCTCGATCTTCGACACCACCGACTCGCTCGCCGCCTCGGGCAGCAGGCTGCGCACGCGCGCCACGCGGTCGCGCACGTCGTTCGCCGCGGCGTCGACGTTGCGCTCGAGCGTGAATTCGATCGTGATCTGCGACACCTCCTCGCGCGACACGGACTTGATGGTGCGCACGCCCTCGATGCCGGCGAGCGAATCCTCGAGCGGCTGGGTGATCTGCGACTCGATCACCTGCGGGCTCGCGCCCTTGTACACGGTGCGCACCGAGACCACCGGGGTGTCGATCTTCGGGTATTCGCGCACCGACAGCCGCGTGAACGAAATGACCCCCAGGAGCACGATCATCAGGCTCATCACCGTGGCGAACACCGGCCGGCGGATGCACAGTTCGGGCAGTTGCATGGGGTTGGGGGAGGTCGACGTTCCGCTAGCCGGGAGGGTTGCGGGTCCTGGCCGCCGGCGCGGCGGCGGGCGGCTGGGGTGCCCCGGCCGGCAGCAGCGTCACCGGCGCCCCGGGGCCGATCTTTTGCGTGCCGTCGGTGACCACCAGGTCGCCGGCGGCGATGCCTTTTTCGATTTCGACCTCGCCGACCTTGCGCGCACCGATCACGACGGGAACGAGTTCGGCCTTGCCGTCGACGACGCGAAATACAAAGCTGTTCTGGCCGCGCGGCACGATGGCCTCCTCGGGCACCCATACCGCCTTCGCGCGCGCGCCGAGGGTGATGTGCACGCGCGCGAACATGCCGGGGCGCAGGCGGCCGGAGGTGTTGGCGACCCTCGCGCGCACGAGCACGGTGCGCGTTTGCTCATCGATCACGGGTTCGATGGCGAACACCGCGCCGGCGAAGCGCATGCCGGGGTAGGCGTCGACCGCCGCGGTGACCTGCTGGCCGGTGCGCAGCTTGGCGAATTGGCGCTCGGGCAGGCGGAAGTCGAGCTTCAAGCGGTCGATCTTTTCGAATCGCGCGATATCGGTTCCGGCCGCCAGGTACGCGCCTTTGCTCACCTGGCGCAGCCCCGCGGTGCCCGCGAAGGGCGCGCGGATCTCGGTCTTCGCCACGCGCGCCTCGTCCTCGCGCTGCTTGGCCGCCGAACGCGCGGCGTTGGAGCGCGCTTCGTCGAGCGTTTGTTCGCTGATGAACTTCCTTGCGTACAGGTCCTCGGAGCGCTCCAGGCGCTGCGCGTCGAGTTTCGCCTGCGCGCTCGACGAGGCGAGCTGGGCGCGGAACTCGGCGGCATCGAGCGCCGCGAGCAGCGCGCCCTTGGCGATGGCCTCGCCTTCGCGAAACAGGATGCGCGTGAGCCGTCCGGCGATCTCCGGACGGATCATCACCGACTCGTCGGCGCGCAGCGTGCCGACGGCGTTCGCCTCGTGCACGGCCGGGGCGAGTTGCGCGCGCGCCGCCTTCACCGGCATGCCGGGCGGGGGCTTGCCGGGCGCGCCGCCCTTTCCCGGTCCCTTCGCCTCGCCGGCGGGTTGCGCGAGGGCGAGCGGGACGCAGACGCAGGCGAGCAGCGCCGCGACGAGGCGGCGCTGCGATACGCAACGACGCATCGTCAGGGGGCCCGGAATCCGGCGCGTTCGACCGCGCGCTTGAACTCGTCCAATCCGGCCTGGGCGGGGTCGAAGCTCACCTGCGCCCTGCCCTCGGCGAGCGATACGTCGACCTTTGCGACCCCCGCGATGCCGGTAAGCATGCGCGTCACGCTCTTCACGCAGCCGTCGCAGTGCAGCCCTTCAATCGTGAATTCGACATTGTCCATTGCTTCACCTTATGTTCGGCGCCGGCGCCGGCGCTGGCCGGGATGCCGGGAGCATTGTATAGAGGGGGCGGAAAAGACCGATTCTGCCGGAATTTGGGCGGCGTGGCGCACTGAGCGCCTACTTTGCGAGCAGCACCGGCACCGTGGCGAGGTGCAGCACCTTCGTTGCGACCGAGCCGACGAGCATGTTGCCGGTCGCGGTCAGCCCGCGCGTGCCGATGACGATCAGGTCGCAGCCGCCCGCTTTGGCCTGCCGGACGATGGTTTCGGCCACCGGTCCGATCACGATGCGTGGCCGGTAGTCGATTCCCGCCGCGTCGAGCTTCTTTCTCGCCTTGGCGAGATTTGCCTTGCCTTCGTCCTCGTAGTAACGCGCGATCTGCGCCTTGCCCACCGCCATGCCCATGCGCGGCAGGCGCGGCACCGGCAGGTGCACGGTCAGCAGTTCGACCGAAGGCTTCTCGCGGTACCAGTTCGCGTGTTCGACCAGGCGGTCGACGGCGTTGAGGGAGTTCTTCGAACCGTCCACCGCCAGCAGAATCTTCATGACCAGGCGCTCCGGGTTGTCCTAGGGGGCTGAGAAGCCAAATTGTAATTCCGCCCGGGCGCTCAGCCCGTGAGCCAGGTGAGCGGGCCGCGCGCATCGCGCGCGAGCGCGACCGCAACGATATAGCCCGCGGCGGCGAGTGCGCCGACGAGTGCCGCGGCGCGCCGGCGCGGCGTGCGGCCGCGCTTCAGCGCGATGCTGCCCAGCACGATGTAGGCGAGGAGTGCGGCCAGCTTCGCGGTAAGCCAGTTGTGCGTGAAGGGGTATTGACCGATCGTCCCGGCGAGCCACAGCGCGCTCGCGAGGAGCACGGTGTCGATGACATGCGGCGCGACGCGTACCAAGCGCGCACCGAGCAGCGGCGAGCCGGCGAGCATCAACGCGCCGCGCGCGGCGAAGCCCGCGATGCTGAGGACCGCGCAGCCGACATGCAGCCATTTGACGATGAGGTAGGCGGTGGGCATGGGTTCGGGCGCGCAGCGCCTGCGCGTCCGAGCAAGCTTACCGTGCGCGGGGGAGGCGCGCTTGCGCCGCGCGAACCGCCGGTGACCGGCAAAACTTGATCTGCCTCAAATCCTTTGGCGGGTGGAATGCGAGCATCGGCCCACTTGGGCAGCGAAAAGGCAGTGGAGATGACGGAAGTCAATGGCCGTCTCGTCGAGGGCGTGGTGGCGAACCTGCCGATGTTCAGGCAGGCGAGCCGCGCGCATCTGGCCGACGTCACGCGTCATGCGCGCGCGGTGCATGCCCCGCGCGGCGAAATCGTTTGCCGGCGCAACGATCCGATGCCGGGGCTCTACGCGGTGGCGTTCGGGCTCGTCAAGCTTTCCCTCGGCGACGATCCGGGCGATGAAAAGGTGCTGCGTCTGGTGGGTCCCGGAGAAACCTTCGGCGAGGCGGTGGCCTTCCTCGAGCGGCCGTGTCCGGTCAACGCGACCGCGCTCACCGATACCCTGCTGGTGATGATTCCGAGCGGCCCGCTGTTCGCGTTGATCGAGCGTGACGCGCGTTTCGCGCGCAGTCTGATCGCGAGTCTGAGCCAGCGCATGCATGCGCTGGTCGCCGATGTCGAGGCGAGCGCGCTGCGCACCGGTTTGCAGCGCGTCGCGGCCTACCTCGAATCGCTCACCGAACCGGGTCCCGCGCTCGGGAGCGCGAATGTACGTCTGCCCGCGACCAAGACGGTGATCGCCGCGCGCCTGGGCGTCACCAAGGAGACCTTTTCGCGCCTGCTGCGCGAGTTGTCCGACCTGGGCCTGGTCGAGGTAACGCGACGCGACATCGCGCTGCTCGATCGAGATCGGCTCGCCGCGGTGGCGCGCGGCGCGGCGCGCGCAGCGGCCGAGGCCTGACGCGCAGCGGTCGGCTCGATTGACCTAAGTCAACGGGGTATTGCCGCAGGGGATTATCGTCGACTTGGCGTACGACCCTCTCCTTTTCGAACGCACAGGAGGTCCCATGTTCAAGCACATTCTGGTTGCCACCGACGGTTCCAAACTCGCGGCACGGGGCGTCAAGGCCGGGGTGCGGCTCGCCAAGTCGATCGGCGCGAAAGTGACCGGTGTGTACGTGATTCCGCCCTACACGCCGCCGGTCTATGGTGAAGCGGCGATCTATATCCCCGAGGTCACGCCCAAGCGCTACAAGGAACTGACCGAGAAGGAGGCCAGAAAGGCGCTCGCGCTGGTCGAGATCGAGGCGCAAACCGCCGGCGTTGCGTGCAAGACCTTGTCGATCAGCGCCGATCAGGCCTGGCAGGGGATCACGCGCGCGGCCGGCTCGAAGAAATGCGACCTGATCGTGGTCACTTCGCACGGCCGCGGCGGGCTGGCCGGTCTGATCCTGGGGAGCGAGACCACCAAGGTGCTCGCGCATACCAAGATTCCGGTGCTGGTTTGCCGCTGAGACGCGCGGAGCGATTCCAAACCGGCGTTTTGCGGTGGCGCGTCGCGTCGATGTGAGCAGCTTGCCGCGCGGGTCGTTCCCGATCTTGCGCCGTCGTCAACGGGCGGCTGGCGCCCCGTGACCACTTTCCCCATGCCGCACCACCTCCTCACCATCGAGCAGCGCGAGTCGCTGGAACGCCTGATTCGCGGCCGTGTCGAGGCGCTACGCGGAGCGATTGGCGACACCCTGCGCCAGTCGGGCCAGGACGACGCCATCGGGCTGGCCAATCACCTGGAA
>JAOUFA010000539.1 GCA_029858545.1 Betaproteobacteria bacterium | reverse complement strand
CAACCTCCTTCGCGGTGTAGCCGAACAGACGTTCCGCCGCCGGGTTGAACGACTCCACGATCCCCTTCTCGTCGATCACGATGATTGCGTCGACCGCCGACCGCACCACGGCGTCGAGCAGGCCGGCCGCCTCCTCGGTGGCGCGCTTGCCCCACTCCAGTTCTTCGATCACTTTTCCCAGACGCTCCTCGGTCGCCGCGAGCGCCCGGCTGCGCTCCGCGACCAATGCTTCGGCGCGCCTGCGCGCGCCCGACATGGCCAGGATCAGTGCCGCGAGCAGAGCACTGAGCGGAACGCCGGCGAGCAGCACCATCAGGGCCTTGTCTCCGCGGTGGGCAGTCTCGAAGGGCGGCGCCGACTCGAACTGCAGGGTCCAGGTACGGCCGGCGATAATCTGCCGGATCTCCCGCCTGAATCGCGGAGACGGGGACAGTTCCCGCGGCCCCAGGTTGTGGATCGACAATGCATCATCGTACAAAAGCGCCTCCGCGCTGCCGGACCGGTCGCCGTCGTAGATGCGCATTTCGATTTCGGGATTGCCGTCGAGGATCGCGCGCATGAGGTCGTCCATGCGAAACGCCGCGTAGGCCCAACCGACCAGCAATTCCTGCCGGCGTTCCGCAGTCAATGCGACCCGCTGCGCCGAGCGATAGACGGGAACGTAAAAGAGCGTCCCGGCCTGGATCTTGGTCTGCGATTCCTGTACCAGGCGCACCTTGCCCGAAAGCGCCGGTTGTCCCGTATCCCGCGCGCGGTGCAGGGCTTCGCGGCGCACCGGCTCCGACAGCATGTCGTAGCCGAAGGCCCGCTGGTTGCGTTCGTCGAAGGGTTCCAGAAACACGATCGACGCATACTCGCCGCGCCGGCCCGCGGGTCTAACGGTGAAGTCCGGAAAGCCTTCGGAGCGCATCCTGCGAATGTGGGCATCGAGGTCGCCGGGGCGCAGGAAAACGGCCCAGCCCACTCCCTGGATGCCGGGATAGGCATTGCTCAGCTTCAGCGAATCGACGTACGTCTTCCATTGCTCGCGCGTTACCGTCGGATCGAGCGCAAGCGAGGCGGAAGCGCCGCGCAGAACCTGTTCGTAAGCGGTCATTCTCCGATAAACGGCCCTTGTGCTCGTGCTGACGATCGCGTCGAAGCGCTCCTCCGCGGCCTGCTCCTCGGCGCGCCAGGTCACGGCCCAGATCGCGCCGGTTACGGCGAGCGCGCCCGCCAGCACGCCGGCGGCGTGCAGATCGAGCGCGATCCGATTGCGGATGGCGCGAACGATGCGGCGCAAATTTCGGACGATCATTGCCCAGGGCCCTTTTGATGAAAGGCGCAGAAGAAATTATCGGCCGGCGCCTCCAATACTTGAGTTCGGAGTACGGCCTCGGGGCGTCTCCAGCGCTCTACCCCGCCGCCGGCGTTTCCTGCGCTGGATCAAGAGCGGAACCTCCCCGCCTTGCATAATCCGCGCGTGGATCCCCGGGCGCCTTCCGTTGGTCGTCGTCGCTGGTTGCTGCGCGTCGCCATCGCGGTGCTGGTGCTGCTCGCCGCCGCGGCCGCGATCTGGCAGGCGACGCGCGTGAAACCGGTCGCGGTGCTGGTGGCGAGCGCCGAAACGGGCCGGGTCGAGAGCACGGTCGCCAACACGCGTGCGGGGTCGGTCACCGCCTGCCGGCGCGCGAAGCTCGCGCCTCCGGCGGGAGGCCGGATCGCGCGGTTGCCGGTGAAAAAGGGCGCGCGGGTGAAGCGCGGTGTGCTGCTGCTCGAATTGTGGAACGAGGATCTGGTCGCGCGCGAGCGGGTGGCGCGCGAGCAGCTCGCCACCGCGCGCGCCCGGGTACGCGAGGCGTGCGAACTCGCCGAGATCGCTGCGAGTGAGGCGCGCCGCGCGGTGGAGTTGCGCGCGAAGGGCTTTTCCTCCGACCAGGCGTCGGAGCGCGCCGAGTCCGAGGCGAAGGCGCGCGCGGCGGCGTGCGTTTCGACGCGCACGCAGGTGGGCGAGGCCGAGGCGCGCATCGAGGCGGCGCGCGCCGATACGAGCCGCACGGCGCTGCACGCGCCGTTCGCGGGGATCGTCGCCGAGGTGAACGGCGAGCTGGGTGAATATCTCACGCCCTCGCCGCCGGGCATCCCGACGCTGCCGGCGATCGACCTGATCGACGACTCCTGTCTGTACGTCCTGGCGCCGATCGACGAGGTCGATGCGGCGCGGCTGAAGGTCGGCATGACCGGGCGCATCACGCTCGACGCCTATCGCGGGCGACACTTCAGCGGCCACGTGCGTCGCATCGCGCCCTATGTGCTCGCGCTCGAGAAGCAGGCGCGCACGGTCGAGGTCGAGGTGGTGTTCGAGCGTCCCGCCGAGACCGAGAAGCTGCTGGTTGGCTACAG
>JAOUFA010000538.1 GCA_029858545.1 Betaproteobacteria bacterium | reverse complement strand
CGATGCCGGGGGTGTTCCCGGCGATGTTCCACGCAAGGGCGAGCGAGCGCGAGAAAGCGTATGGCCGAAGCAACCACCGACTCCAGCTTCGAGATCGTCGCGCGCGAAGATTTTTCCGACATCAGTTATCTGCTCGAAGTCCGTCATCCGCAGATGGCGAAGTCCGCGCGGCCGGGCCAGTTCGTGATCGTGATGCCGCATCCCCAGGGCGAGCGCATCCCGCTCACGCTCGCCGATTTCGATTCCGCGCGCGGCACGATCACGCTGGTGATCCAGGCAGTGGGTAAGACCACGCGCGCGATGCAGCGCGACTGCAAGGCCGGTACCTACCTCTACGGCCTGGTCGGGCCGATGGGCGAGCCGAGCCATATCGGAAGCGCAAGAAACGGCGGCGCGAAGAAAGTGGTCTGTGTCGGCGGCGGCCTCGGCGTTGCGCCGGTCTATCCGCAGGCGCGTGCCTATAAGCAGGGCGGTGCCTATGTGATCGGCGTGGTCGGCTTTCGCAGCCAGAACCTGGTGTTCTGGGACGAGAAATTCCGCGCGGTGTGCGACGAGTTCATCGTCTGCACCGACGACGGCTCGGCCGGTATCAAAGGTCTGGTCACCGAGGGCATCAAGCAGGCGATTGCGAAACATCCGGATATCGACGAGGTGGTCGCGATCGGCCCGCCTGTGATGATGAAGGGTTGCGCCGAAACCACGCGTCCGCACGGCATCCGCACGCTGGTGAGCCTCAATCCGGTGATGGTCGACGGTACCGGCATGTGCGGCGGCTGCCGCGTGAAGATCGGCGACCAGGTGAAGTTCGCTTGCGTCGACGGTCCGGACTTCGACGGCCACGAAGTCGACTTCGACGATCTCATGTTTCGATTGGCGCGCTTCAAGCCCGACGAGAAGCGCGCGTTGGAACGCTGGCAGGAAAGCTGCCGCATGGAGCGTCCTAACGCCTGAGATCCGGAGCCAAGATGGCGAAGAAGCGCACGATCCGCACGATTCCGCAGACGCGCACCGCGATGCCCGAGCAAGAGGCCGGCGCGCGCGCGAAGAATTTCGCCGAGGTGGCCTGCGGCTACCGCATGGAAGACGCGCAGCGCGAAGCCGAGCGTTGCCTCCTCTGCCCCGAACAGCCCTGCGTCGGCGGCTGCCCGGTCGGCATCGACATTCCGAACTTCATTCGCAGACTCGGCGAGAAGGATTTTCGCGGCGCCTACGACACGATCACCGACACTAATCTGCTGCCCGCGATCTGCGGCCGGGTCTGCCCGCAGGAGACCCAGTGCGAGGGGGTGTGCACGGTGGGCGATTCGCTCGAACCGGTGGCGATCGGGCGGCTGGAGCGTTTCGTCGGCGACATGGCGATCGCCGAGGGCTGGACGAACATCCCCTATGTCGAGCCAACCGCCTACAAGGTCGGCATCGTCGGCTCGGGGCCTGCGGGCATGGCCTGCGCGGCGGATATGGCGAAGGCCGGTTGCGACGTCACCGTCTATGAAGCCTTCCATCAGCCCGGCGGCGTGCTGCGCTACGGCATTCCCGACTTTCGCCTGCCGAACGAAGTGATCGACGCCGAGATCGGCAGGCTCGCGCGCTTGGGGATCCGTTTTCAGTGCAATACGCTGGTGGGGCGCCTCTTCACCCTGGAGGACATGCTGAACGGCATGGGCTTCGACGCGGTGTTCGTCGGCACCGGCGCGGGCTATCCGAGTTTCATGGGCATACCGGGCGAATCGCTGAACGGCGTGCTCTCGGCGAACGAACTCCTCACCCGCTGCAACCTGATGCGCGCGCGTGATTTTCCCGAGTTCGACACGCCGATGGGCATCGGCCGGCGCGTCGCGGTGATCGGCGCGGGCAACACCGCGATGGACGCGATGCGCGTCAGCCTTCGACTGGGTGCCGAGAAAGTGTATTGCGTCTATCGCCGTTCGAAGGCCGAGGCCCCCGCGCGCGTCGAGGAATTGCACCACGCCGAAGAAGAAGGCGTCGAGTTCCACTGGCTCACCAGTCCGCTGGAAATCCTCGACGACGGTCAGCGCGGCCTGCGCGGCATGCGCTGTCAGAAAATGGAACTGGGCGAGCCCGATGCCTCGGGCCGCAGGCGGCCGGTTGCGGTAAAGGGCAGCGAATTCGAGTTCGACTGCGACACGGTGGTGTTCGCGATCGGCACCAACGCGAATCCCATTCTCGGTCAGACCTCCAAATTGAAGCTCGACCAGCGCGGCTACATAGCGGCCGACGAGACGCTCGCCACCTCGATTCAGGGCGTGTTCGCGGGCGGCGATATCGTCACCGGCGCCGCGACGGTGATCGAGGCGATGGGCGCCGGGCGCCGGGCCGCGCGCGCGATGAAGGCCTACCTCGGCCTGCGCGACAGCGACTCGGTGT
>JAOUFA010000537.1 GCA_029858545.1 Betaproteobacteria bacterium | reverse complement strand
CTGTCTTGGCACTCGCCAAGCGGCTCTGGTTCTGATCGCGATGGCCGCGGACACGCTCAGCACGCTTGCGACACTGGTCGGCACCCGCCTCAAGTCCGCAGGACTCGCGCTGGCTACTGCCGAATCGTGCACCGGAGGTTGGGTGGCGCAGGCGCTGACTGCGATCGCGGGCTCGTCGGACTACTTCGAGCGCGGATTCGTCACCTACTCCAATCGGTCCAAGGAGGAATTGCTCGGCGTGCGCGGCGAAACCCTGACGTGCCACGGTGCGGTGAGCGAAGAGACTGCGCGCGAGATGGCGCTCGGTGCACTGGCGCGCAGCCCCGCAGGGGTCGCGCTCGCGATTACCGGCATCGCCGGTCCCGGCGGCGCAACGCCGGAAAAGCCCGTTGGGACAGTATGCTTCGCCTGGGCGCGCCGCGGCGGGCAGGTGCATGCGGAATCGCGCCGGTTCGCGGGTGGGCGTGAGGACATACGCCGCCAGGCAGTGATCCGGGCGCTGCAAGGCGTCATCGAACTGATCGAGTGACGCGCGGCGCGCCCGGCGCGAACTTACCGGCTGCGGCGTCCTCTAACCCTGCATGACAAGCATTCGTCCCGCCGCGGTCGCCGGCGCCTTCTATCCCGGGAGTGCACCCGAGCTTGCCGCCGAACTTGGGGCGCTGCTCAGGCGGAGCGAGGTCGGCGAGCCGCGCCTTGGCTGGCCGAAGGCGCTGATCGTGCCGCATGCGGGCTATGTCTACTCGGGGCCGGTCGCCGCGCGCGCCTATCGGGAGTTGGAAAACGCGCGCGGCACGGTGCGCCGGGTGGTGTTGCTGGGCCCGGTGCATCGGGTGCCGATCCGCGGCATTGCGCTTCCCGGGGCGGACGCATTCGCTACGCCGCTGGGCCGTATCACGATCGATGCCGAAGCGAGCCGGGTCGTCTCGGATCTGGCGCAGGTGCTCACCCACCGCGCCGCGCACGCGTACGAGCATTCGCTCGAAGTCCAGTTGCCTTTTCTGCAGCGGCTGCTGGGCGAGTTTTCCCTCGTGCCGCTGGCGGTGGGAACGGCGAGCGCGCAGGAGGTTGCCGAAGTGATCGAACGTCTCTGGGGCGGGCCGGAGACGATCATCGTCGTGAGCACCGATCTCTCGCACTACCACGGCTACGACGAGGCGCGCCGGATCGACGCGGCGACGATCTCGCGTATCGCAGCGCTGGCGGCAGATCTCGTTCACGAGCAGGCCTGCGGCGCGACGCCCCTGAATGGCTTGCTGCTCGCAGCGAGTCGGCGTGGTTTGACGGTGCGACTGCTCGCGGCGTGCAATTCGGGCGATACCGCCGGAGACCGGGACCGCGTGGTGGGCTATTCGGCATTCGCACTCGATGAGCCCGCGCATTCCCCGACCGCCGAGAAGGCCGGGCATACCCTGATTGGCATTGCGCGTGCCGCGATCACCGGTCGGTTGGGCGCCGGCAATGGATATGACATCGCGGGCGCCGCCTGGCTGACGCGACCCGGCGCGAGCTTCGTTACGCTAACGCGCGATGGCAGGCTGCGCGGCTGCATTGGCAGCCTGGAGGCGGTGCGCCCCCTCGGCGAAGATGTCGCCGAGAACGCGTTGGGCGCGGCATTCCGCGATCCGCGATTCCCGGCTTTGCGAATCGAGGAATGGGCGCGTTGCGCGCTCGAGGTGTCGGTGCTGTCGCGACCCGAGCCGCTGAGTTTCGCGAGCGAAGCGAAGCTCATCGCACAGTTGCGCCCCGGTGAAGACGGGTTGATCATCGAGCATGCTGCGGGACGCGGAACTTTCCTGCCGCAAGTCTGGGAGAGTCTGCCCCAGCCACGCATGTTTCTGGACGAATTGAAGACCAAGGCGGGTTTGCGCGCCGACCAGGATCTGGCCCGCTGCAAAGTGTCGCGCTATCGCGTCGTCAAGTGGTGCGAAGGTGATTTCGCGTCGTGACATGATTCCCGAATCCTCGCATCCCGGGCGCTGGTGGCACGCGCTGGCGGACGGACGCATCCAGTGCGACCTCTGTCCGCGCGACTGCAGACTTCACGAGGGTCAGCGCGGCGCCTGCTTCGTGCGGGCGATGCGTGACGGCAGGATGGCGCTCACCACCTACGGACGCTCGTCGGGCTTTTGCGTCGATCCGATCGAGAAGAAGCCGCTCCACCAGTTCTATCCCGGTAGTTCGGTGTTGTCGTTCGGCACCGCGGGATGCAATCTCGCCTGCAAGTTCTGCCAGAACTGGGATATCACGAAATCGCGCGAGATGGACACGCTGATGGACGAAGCCTCGCCCGGGACGATCGCCGAGGCGGCGGTAAAGCTCGGTTGCCGGTCGGTGGCTTTCACCTACAACGATCCGGTGATCTTCGCCGAGTATGCGATGGACGT
>JAOUFA010000536.1 GCA_029858545.1 Betaproteobacteria bacterium | reverse complement strand
TTCGAAGGCGGGGCGCAGGGCGAACACAAGATCTTTCGCGGCCTGCTGCCGGTGGAGACCCACTCGGCGCACTGGCTGGCGCATCCGGGATTCGCGCGCGCGATCGGCGAACATCTCTCGCGCGAGTCGCTCGGCATCGAGCGCTACGTCAACGAGCTCTCAGAGCATTCGCCGTTCAAGAGCTAGCGGGCGGGCGCGGGTCGCGCGGCGCGGCCGCGCCGTTCAACCGGCGCGCTTCAGGCCGCCCAACAACGCGGCGACCTGGCGTTCCTTGCGCCGTGGCGGCAGCCCCCCCCGTACCGGCTCGCTTGCCCCGGCAGACGGCGGGCCGGGTTCGTAGGGACGCGAGAAGATCGGATCGGCAGGCGGCTTGGCGGCACGCGCCTGACCGATGCGCGGCGCGCGCTCGGCGCGCGGCGCCGCATGTCTGGCTTCCCGGCTCACCAGTCCCGCTACCGATGCACCGTCGGGCTCGAACCCCGTTACCAGCACACGATCGAGCTTGCGGTTGATGAGCTTCTCGATCGCGGCAAGCGATTCGTGATCTTCCGGCGAAACGAGCGAGATGGCCTCTCCGGTGGCGCCCGCGCGGCCGGTACGGCCGATGCGGTGCACATAGTCCTCGGGTGAGCGCGGAATATCGAAGTTGATTACCTGCGGCAGTCCCTCGATATCGAGGCCGCGCGAGGCGACGTCGGTGGCGACCAGCACTGCGGTCTTGCCCGACTTGAAGTCATCCAGCGCCACCAGGCGCTCGGCCTGCGATTTGTCGCCGTGAATTGCATCGGCCTGGATGTGTTCGCGCCGCAGCTGGTGCGCAAGCCGGTTCGCGCCGATGCGCGTGCCGCTGAACACCAGCACCTGGGCCAGGTTGCGCGAGCGGATGAGATGGCACAACAGGTCGCGCTTCTTCTCGCGCGCCACCGGATGGACGATATGCGTGACCAGGTCGGCCACCGCGTTGCGCGCCGCGATCTGCACCTCGGCCGGATGGGTCAGCAGCGACGAGGCGAGCTTCTTGATCTCGTCCGGAAAGGTCGCCGAAAAAAGCAGGTTCTGACGTGTCTTGGGAAGCAACGCGATAATGCGCCGGATGTCGGGCAGGAACCCCATGTCGAGCATCCGGTCGGCCTCATCGAGCGTCAGCATCGACACCTGCCCGAACATCACCGTTTTGTTCTGCACGTGATCGAGCAAGCGGCCGGGGGTTGCCACCAGAATCTCGACACCGAGACGCAACTGCGCGATCTGCGCATTCATATCGACGCCGCCGTATACCACCGCGGTACGCAGCGGCAGATATTTGCCGTATTCGCGAAAGCTCGCCTCAACCTGGATTGCCAGTTCGCGGGTCGGCGTGAGGATCAGCGCGCGCACCGGATGGCGTGCGGGGGACGTACTGGTGCTTGCCTGCGGCGCGAGGCGCTGCAGGATCGGCAGCGCGAAAGCCGCGGTCTTGCCGGTACCGGTCTGCGCGCCGGCCATGAGATCCCGGCCGCCGAGCACCAGCGGTATCGCCTGCTCCTGCACGGGGCTTGGCTTTTCGTAGCCTGAATCCTTCACTGCAGCCAGCAGTGGCGGAATCAGGCCGAGTTGTTCGAACGCAGAACTGATGAAAAAACTCCGGGGAAGTCCGTAATGCGAAGGGGGCGAATTATACTCCGATCCCTTTCAAGGCATCACGATGATTAGATTTAGAGACCTGACACTCGCTCACGGGGCCAGAAAGCTGTTTCAGGGCGCTTCGCTTACCCTGGAGCGCAGCTGGAAGATCGGACTGGTCGGTTCGAACGGCAGCGGCAAGTCGAGCCTCATCGCCGCGCTCGCGGGCGAGCTCGCGCCCGATGCCGGTGACTACGAACTGCAAGCCGGTATGCGTCTCGCGCTCATCGAGCAGGAAGCCCCTGCCCTCGATCAGCCGGTTCTCGAATACCTGCTCGACGCGGACGGCGACCTCAGGGACGCCGAGGCGGCGATACGTGACGCCGAGACTGACGGAGACGGCGAGCGGATCGCCGCGGCGCACGAGCGCTTGGCGCATGTTGACGGCTATACGGCGCGCGCGCGCGCCCAGACCCTGCTCTCAGGACTGGGCTTCGCGCCCGCGGACGGAACACGTACGGTAGGTGAGTTCTCGGGCGGCTATCGAATGCGCCTCAACCTTGCCCGCGCGCTGATGCGGCCCTCCGACCTGATGCTGCTCGATGAGCCGACCAACCATCTGGACCTCGATACCATCCTCTGGGTCGAGAACTGGCTGCGCAGCTACCCCGGCATGATGCTGGTGGTTTCGCACGATCGCGACTTTCTCGACCGGGTGACCGATCACACCCTTGCGATCGTGAACGAGTCGCTGCGCCTGTACACCGGCAACTACTCGTCCTACGAGCG
>JAOUFA010000535.1 GCA_029858545.1 Betaproteobacteria bacterium | reverse complement strand
CTACTCGGTGATGGGAATGCTGTCGTTTCCGCTTGAGAGCGAATTGGCGCACGGCGTTGCGGCGTTGTTCCGGTTGATCCTGAAATAGCTCCTTGGGTCGGGCCATGCCGCAAGTCCCTGCGCCGCCCAACCATACTGCGCTCATCGCGCTGCCCGTGGCGGTACTCGATCTCGAGACCACCGGGCTCGACGTGCGCAGCGATCGGATCGTTCAGATCGGCATAGTGAAGATGCGCGGCGCGAAGATTTCGGGAGAACCGCGCATCGATCAACTGATCCATCCAGATGGAGCGATTCCAGCGGCTGCGACGCGTATCCATGGTATTGCGGACGATGACGTAGCGGATGCGCCGCGCTTTGCGGAGTATGGGCCGGCGCTACGTGAGGCGCTTTCGGGTTGCGTCGTCGTTGGTCATCATATTGCCTTCGATCTGGCGGTTCTGCGGCATGAGGCAGCACGCACGGCTCTACCGTGGCACGAACCGCCGTCGCTCGATCTCGCGCTGTTGCTCGGGGCGCTCGAGCCGACTCTTCCGGATCTCGGGCTGGAGACGGTGACTCGGCATCTGGGCGTCGAGATCCGCGGTCGGCATACGGCAATGGGCGATTGCCTTGCGACTGCCGAAGCATTCGAGCGCCTGATCCCGCTGCTGCGTGAGGCTGACGTGCGGACCCTGGGCGAGGCACGGGCACTCGCGGGGCGGCGCAGCGATATCTTGCTACAGCAAGTCCAGTCCGGCTGGGACGCGGTCCCGGGCGAGCATCCCGCGGCGATTCGAATGCCACCGCCGCGAGTCGACAGCTTTGTGTTCGAGCGCCGCCTGGGCGATTTGATGCGATCGCCGCCCGTGAGGATTTCTGGTGATTCGACATTGGGTGCCGCGGCACGTGCAATGACCGAGCAGGGAATCGGCGCGCTGCTGGTTGGCCGCGCGGAAGCACCGCCCGAGGGAATTCTTACGGAGCGGGACCTGCTGCGTGTCGTCGCTGAGGCACCGACCGATCTGGATCGCGTCGCGGTTCGCGACGCGATGACAAGCCCGGTCGTGACCGTGGTTGCCGACGAGATGCTCTACCGCGCGATCGGGCGCATGGATCGACACGGCTTTCGCCATTTGTGTGTCGTCGACGCGCAGGGGATCGCGGTCGGAATGCTGTCGCAGCGCGACTTGCTGCATCATCGTGCGCGCTCGACCGTGGTACTTGGAGAGGCGCTGGCCGAGGCCGAGGACGTCGGCGGGTTGGCGTCGGCGTTCAGCACGGTGCCCTCGGTCGCGCAGCAACTGGTAGCCGATGGGCTGCTTGGAGCGGACATCGCTCGTATCATTTCAGAGGAAATGCTCGCTCTCTCTGCGCGTGCGGCCGAGTTGACGCTCGCGCGCTTGAGCGCAGAAGGATGGGGCGCGCCACCGGCGCCGTGGTGTTTGATCGTGCTGGGTTCCGCGGGGCGGGGCGAGAGCCTGCTTGGCGCGGACCAGGACAATGCGCTGATCCACGCGGGATCGCGTGATAACGATCCTTGGTTCGCCGAACTTGGCAAAGGAATCGCCGATTTGCTGGATCAGGCCGGGATAGCGCGTTGCAAGGGCGGGGTGATGGCGGCAAACACCCAATGGCGCGGTACACGCGAGGAGTGGATCGAAAGAGTCGACGGTTGGCTGCGCCGTGCGCAGCCCGCGGACCTTCTTAACGTGGATATCTTCTTCGATCTGGCCGCCGCTGCTGGAGATGCCTCCCTCGCGCGTGCGCTGCGTTCCGCCGCCGTGCGAGCCGCCTCGCAAAGCCCGCCGTTCATCGGGCTGCTGGCGCAATCTGTCGCCTCGCTCGCACCCCGGTTCGGATTGTTTCGCCGACTGCGGAGCGAGAAGGGACGCTTTGAGCTGAAACGCGACGGGCTACTGCCTTTGGTGAGTCTGGCGAGAACACTCGCGCTGAGCGTGGGGTCGGCCGCGCGCTCGACGCCTGAGCGATTGCGCGATGCCGCTGCGGCGGGGCGGTTGTCGGAGGGTGACGCCCTAGCGTTGATCGAAGGGCACGCCCGGCTGCTGACCTGGGTGCTACGTCAGCAGCTTCTTGATCTCGATGAAGGTGTGCGTCCGTCTGGCCGCGTGGCGCTCAAAGCGCTCGGGCGCACCGAAATCGCGCGCCTGCACCGCGATTTGCGACGTGTCGATGATCTGGTGGGTGCGCTACGGGGGATGGTGGGCGGACACAGATTCGCTGCCGGAGCTTCTTGAAGCGAAATATCCTGTTGCTGGCCGAAGTCGGGGGGGCGCGCTTGCCGGGGTAGAATACGCTCCGCGCTGGAGAGATGGCCGAGCGGCTGAAGGCGCACGCTTGGAAAGCGTGTATACGTTAATCCGTATCGTGGGTTCGAATCCCACTCTCTCCGCC
>JAOUFA010000534.1 GCA_029858545.1 Betaproteobacteria bacterium | reverse complement strand
CGCGGGCTGCCTCGAGCATGTAGCCCATGCCGCGCACTGTGTGGATGAGCTTTACTTCGAACTCGTCATCGATCTTCGCGCGCAGGCGGCGGACCGCGACGTCGATCACATTGGTGTCGCTGTCGAAATTCATGTCCCAGACCTGCGAGGCGATGAGCGATCGGGGCAGCACCTCCCCCGCGCGGCGCACGAACAGTTCGAGCAGGGCGAACTCCTTGGCTGTGAGCACGATGCGACGGTTCGCGCGCGCGACACGCCGGCGCGCGAAGTCGACCTCGAGATCCGCGAGGCGCAGTACGTCGGGCGCGGCGGGGGCCTTGCCCCGGCGCAGCAGCGTGCGCACACGCGCGAGCAGTTCGGTGAAGGCGAACGGCTTGACGAGGTAGTCGTCCGCCCCCTGCTCGAGGCCGCGCACGCGGTCCTCGATGCTGTCGCGCGCGGTGAGAAACAGCACCGGAACCGCGCTGCCCGCATCGCGCAGCGCCTTGAGAATGCGGAATCCCTCGATGTCCGGCAGCATGACATCGAGGATGACGAGGTCATAAACCTCGCTCATGGCAAGGTGATGGCCGTCCAGGCCGCTGCGCGCGAGATCGACGACGAACCCGGCCTCCGACAGCCCCTGGCGGAGATAGTCGCCGATCTTGCTTTCGTCCTCGACAATCAGTAGTTTCATGGTGGGCGCACTCTAGCCGATCCGACCCGCAGACAGGAGGGATGGCGCCCCAGATGACGGCTTTGTAATGCGCGCGTCATGGCCGCGAGCGGCGCGCGCCGCTATCGTGCCAGCCGGCGACCGGAGCGACATGACCGGCCGGCAAACGGATCGACGGACATGGAGCAAGAACGATGAAGCGTATCCACTCCCCACGCGCCGGCGCGGCATGGCTGCCGCGCCGGCGTTTCGTCCAGGGCATCGCCGCGGCCGGCGTGCTGACCGGTCTCGCGCCTTTCGCCGATCGTGCCCGGGCGCAGGCGCCGCAGGGAACGCCGGTGCTCTCCGGCACGCGCTTCGATCTGACGGTCGCGCGCAGTCCGGTCAATTTCACCGGCGCGGCGCGCATGGCCACCACCATCAACGGCTCGATTCCGGCACCGACGCTGCGCTGGCGCGAGGGCGAGACGGTGAGCCTGCGCGTCGCCAACCGCTTGGACGAACCGACCTCGATCCACTGGCACGGCATCATCCTCCCGCACCAGATGGACGGCGTGCCGGGGCTGAGTTTTCCCGGCATCGCGCCGGGCGAGACCTTCGATTACCGCTTCAAGGTCGAGCAGGCCGGCACCTACTGGTACCACTCGCACTCCGGATTCCAGGAGCAGACCGGCATGTACGGCGCGATCGTCATCGACCCCGCGCGCGGCGAGTCGATTCGCGCCGAGCGCGACTACGTCGTGCACCTGTCGGACTGGACCGACGAGGATCCGATGAGAGTGCTCGCAAAGCTCAAGACCCAGGGCGACTACTACAATTTCAACGAGCCGACCGTCGGCGGTTTCCTGCGCGAGGTCTCGGCCGAGGGCTGGCGCCGCGCAGTGGACAAACGGCGCATGTGGAACGAGATGCGCATGAGTCCGACCGATCTCGCCGACATCTCCGCCTACACCTACACCTACCTCATGAACGGCGCGGCGCCGGCCGGCAACTGGACCGGGATCTTTCGCCCCGGCGAGCGGGTGCGCCTGCGCTTCATCAACGGCGGGGCGGGAACCTTCTTCGACGTGCGCATTCCCGGCCTGCAACTCACGGTGGTGCAGGTCGACGGGCAGAACGTCGAGCCGGTCACGGTCGACGAGTTCCGCTTCGGACCGGGTGAAACCTACGACGTGGTGGTCGCGCCGAAGGACGATGCGTACACGATCTTCGCCCAGTCGATGGACCGCACCGGCTACGCGCGCGGCACGCTCGCGCCGCGGGCCGGCATGCAGGCGCCGGTCCCCGCACGCGACCAGCCCGAGTGGCTGACGATGGCCGACATGATGGGCGACATGGGCGGGATGTCGCACGCGGGGATGGATCAGGGCGCGCACGCCATGCACGGCGCCGCGCCGGCGACGCCCGCCGCGACCGCGATGGACCACGGCGCGCACGCGGCGCACGGCGCGTCGGCGGCGCCCGCGGGCGCCTCGCGTCGGGTGCGCCACGCGCGCAGCGAATACGGTCCGAGCGTGGACATGCGTGTCGACACGCCGCGCGTCAATCTCGACGACCCGGGCATCGGCCGGCGCGGCAACGGCCGGCGCGCTCTCACCTATGCCGACCTGCGCACGCTCGGCGGCCCGCTCGACGAGCGGGGCGCCGAGCGGGAGATCGAGCTTCATCTCACCGGCAACATGGAGCGCTACACCTGGTCGTTCGATGGCCTGGAGTTCGGGAAGTCCTCGCCCGTCCACCTTCGCTAC
>JAOUFA010000108.1 GCA_029858545.1 Betaproteobacteria bacterium | reverse complement strand
TTCTCTGCTAGGACTCAAAGCCTTTTGCGCGGCGGTGCTCGGCGGCATCGGCAATATCCCCGGTGCGATGCTCGGTGGCGTATTGCTGGGGATCGTCGAAGCTCTCGGTGCCGGCTATATCGGCGAGCTGACCGATCTGTGTCGTTTCGCCGATTTCTCCGACGCGCTCGCCGAGCGTTGCGCTGTGGACCGTCACTTCATCCTCTTCGGTTCGAACTACCAGGACGTATTTGCCTTCCTTGTACTGATCGCGGTGCTTGTCCTGCGGCCCTCTGGCCTGCTTGGCGAACGGGTCGGAGACCGGGCGTGAACCTTGCGGGCTGGAAGCGACATCCCGCGGCGTTGCGCGCGGGGCTGGTACTGCTCGCCGTTGCGCTCGTGCTGCTACCCTTCGCGCTCACGCAGATCGGCACATCCTGGGTGCGTATCGCCAATCTCGCAATGCTCTACGTGCTGCTCGCCCTAGGCCTCAACATCGTGGTTGGATTCGCCGGTCTGCTCGACCTCGGCTACGTGGCGTTCTACGCGGTGGGAGCCTATGCCTATGCGCTGCTCGCAAGCCCGCATTTTGGGCTGCACCTCCCTTTCTGGATCATTTTGCCGATTGGCGCTGCACTCGCGGCGATGTTCGGCATTCTGCTTGGCGCGCCGACGCTCAGGTTGCGCGGCGACTATCTGGCCATCGTCACTTTGGGTTTTGGCGAAATCGTGCGGATCGCGCTCAACAATCTGTCGCGACCGTTCAATCTCACCAATGGTCCGAAGGGAATCGCCGGAATCGATCCGTTTCAGCTCGGTCGCGTCGATTTCTCCGCGAGCGATAGCCTGGCGGGATTCACCATCAGCGGACCGATGAAATACTACTGGATGTTGCTCGGCGTGATGCTGCTCATCATCGTGGCGACACTGCGTATGCAGAATTCACGCATCGGCCGAGCCTGGGAGGCGATACGCGAGGATGAGATCGCTGCGCGGGCGATGGGCATCGACACGCGAAACATCAAGCTGCTCGCCTTCGCCATGGGGGCGAGCTTTGGCGGGGTTGCGGGCGGCATGTTTGCGGCGATTCAGGGCTTCGTGTCGCCGGAGAGCTTCGTACTCGTCGAGTCGGTGATGGTGGTGGCAATGGTGGTGCTGGGCGGCATGGGCAACGTTGCCGGAGTGATCCTAGGCGCGGTGCTGCTTTCCTTTGTGCCGGAGATCTTGCGCTGGACCGTTGAACCGCTGCAGCAAGCCCTCTTTGGCCGATCGCTCATCGAGCCCGAAGTCATCCGCATGCTCATCTTTGGCTTTGCGCTGGTGGTGATCATGCTCTATAGACCGGCGGGGCTCCTGCCTTCCGCGGTTCGCAAGCGCGAGCTCGCCGAGCGATGAACCCGCTGCTCCAGGCGACGCGACTCAGCCGACGCTTTGGTGGCGTGCGCGCCCTGGCGGACATCTCATTCGGCATTCGAGTCGGAGAAATCTATGGACTGATCGGCCCCAACGGTGCGGGCAAGACCACGCTGTTCAACGTACTGACTGGGCTGTACGCTGCCGACGAGGGGGAGTTCGTCTTCTCGGGCAAGTCGCTCACCGGGTTGACGCCGAACCAGGTCGCTGCGGCGGGCATTGCGCGCACTTTTCAGAACATACGCCTGTTCGCCAACCTCTCGGCACTCGAGAACGTAATGATCGGCCGCCATGTGAGGACTCGCGCCGGCGTGCTGGGGGCGATCCTGCGCGACGCGCGGACGCTCGCCGAAGAGCGCGACATCGAACAGCGAGCGTTCGAGCTGCTCGACTACGTCGGCATTCGTGCACGAGCGAACGAGGCGGCGGGGGGGCTTCCCTATGGCGACCAGCGGCGCCTGGAGATCGCGCGCGCGCTTGCCACGGAACCCAGACTGCTTGCGCTCGACGAACCCGCCGCGGGAATGAACCCGTCCGAGCGTTTTGCGCTGGCAGACCTGATCGGGGAAATTCGACGCAGCGGCGTGACCGTCTTGCTCATCGAACACGACGTGCGTCTGGTGATGAACATTTGCGATCGGGTACTGGTACTCGATTACGGCGAGCGCATCGCCGAGGGGACGCCGGGCGAGGTGCAAGGCAATCCGCGCGTGATCGAAGCCTATCTGGGAGCGCCCCGTGTTGCTTGAGGTAACGGGGCTGGAAGTTCGCTACGGTGGAATTCGCGCCGTAAAAGGTGTCGACCTCACGGTCGACGATGGTGAGTTGATTTGCCTCATCGGGGCGAATGGTGCGGGCAAGAGTTCAGTCCTACGTGCGATCTGCGGATCGGCCATCCAGCGCTCGGGCAGCGTGCGCTATGCCGGCGAGGACATCCTTTCGCTGCCGGTTCACGAATTGGCGCGACGCGGTCTGGTGATGGTTCCCGAGGGTCGCGGCATCTTCCCGCGGCTTTCGGTGGAGGAGAATCTCGTGATGGGCGCGTACGTTCGCGCCGATGCCGAGATAAGTCGCGATCTCGAGCTTCAATACGAAATCTTTCCCCGCCTGAAGGAGCGGCGCGCACAGACCGGTGGAACGCTCTCGGGGGGCGAGCAACAGATGCTGGCAATCGGGCGGGCGCTGATGAGTCGTCCCCGGCTCCTGCTTCTCGATGAACCTTCGATGGGACTTGCGCCGATGCTGGTCGCCAAGATCTTCGACATCGTGCGCGACATCGCCGCGCGCGGGGTCACGATCCTGCTCGTCGAACAGAATGCCCGTCTCGCGCTCGAGATCGCGCGCCGCGGCTACGTGATGGAGTCAGGCGAAATCAGTCTAGCGGAGGACTCCAAGACGCTGCTCGCGGATTCACGTGTACGAACTGCCTATCTTGGTGAAAGCGCAGACCTTGCCCCTCGCGATAAATGAGTGCGATAGGTTCTGCCCCAGGAACGTCTGCGTGAAGTATCGCGTTGCTTGGTCGAATACCGCAAGCACCGCAATGCGTCACGCCGGCTTTGCGCTGTCCGCCTGGGTCGTAAAGCTGTCGGCGTAGAATTCGCTTTCCGGTAGTTTGCAGTGCACGACAAAATCGCGCCGCGCCGAATCGACCATGATGGGCACGCCGCAGGCGTAGACCTGATGACCCGACAGATCGGGAAGATCCTGCATCACAGCGCGATGCACGAAACCGGTGCGGCCGGTCCACCCGTCCTCGGGAAGCGAATCGGAAATGACGCCAATGTATTTGAAATTGGCATGCTCGGCGGCCCATTGCCTGGGCAGTGCGTCGAGATAGAGATCCGTCGGCCTGCGTCCGCCCCAGTAGAGCGTCATCGAACGTTGCACGCCCTTGCTGAACGCATGCTCGAGAATCGCCTTGATCGGCGCAAAGCCGGTGCCCGAGGCGACCAGGACGATCGGTTTGTCGGAGTCTTCACGCAGGAAGAAAGTACCCTGTGGCCCCTCGAAACGCAGGATGTCGCGTTCCTTCATCTTGGTGAACACATGGTCGGTGAACTGCCCGCCCGGTACGTGCCGCACGTGCACCTGCACCGTCTCGTCATGCGGAGCACTGGCCATCGAAAAGCTGCGTCGCAAGCCGCCCTTCAACAGGAACTCGATGTATTGGCCGGGGAGGAACTGTAGGCGCTCGTTCGCCGGCAGCTTCAGATCGAGAACGATCACATCGTCGGCTACGCGTTCGATCTTCTGCACCCGACAGGGCAGGGTCTTGATCGGGATGTCCTTTGCCGCCCCGACGGTACGCGCTTCGATGACCAAGTCGCCGAGCGGCCTGGCCTGACAAAGGAGCGCCTTTCCCTCCGCCTTCTCGGCTTCGCTGAGAGCCTTGGCCTGATAGACGCCGTAGTCCACCTGTCCAGCGAGGATCTTGCCCTTGCAGCTCGCGCAAGCGCCGTTCTTACACCCATAGGGCAGGACGAACCCCTCGCGCAGCGCCGCCTCGAGCACGGTTTCGCCCGATTCGAGTTCGAAGCTATGCCCACTGGGTTGTAGGGTAATCTTGATCTTGCTCACTGTGATCGCCGGATAAAATGTGAATCATGAAGCGCCTACTCGTCGCCGGCTACGGCGACATCGCCCGCCGCGCCGTCGCGCGATTGCCCGACGCGATTGAGGCACGCAAACTTTCGCGCCGCGTCGGCGTTGACCTTGATCACCCGCAGACGCTCGCCGGGCTGGGCTCCTGGGCCGACTCGGTACTCTACTGCGCGCCGCCACCCGCAACGGGCGACCACGACACGCGGATCGCGAATTTCCTCGCCGCTTTGGAAGACGGAATTTTACCAGCCCGGATCGTGTATCTCTCGACCAGCGGCGTATACGGCGATTGCGACGGCGCATGGGTGGACGAGGGCCGCGCGCTCAGTCCCCGCACGGCGCGTGCCAGGCGCCGCGCCGATGCCGAGCGCAGGCTTGCACTATGGTGCACCTCTGGCGACGTCGACCTGGTGATTCTGCGCGTGCCCGGGATCTACGCGGCCGATCGTCTGCCGCTCGCACGTCTGCGTGCGGGCACGCCGGCGCTGCGCGAAGCCGATGATATTTACACCAACCATGTGCACGCCGACGATCTTGCGGCAATCTGTCTTCGCGTGCTTTGCTCCGATGCTTCACCGGGCGTCTACAATGCCTGCGATGACAGCGAACTTAAAATGGGTGACTGGCTCGACTTGATTGCCGATCGCTCGGGTCTTCCACGCCCGATGCGCATTGCCCGCATCGACGCCAACGGACGCATCCCGGGGGAGTTGCTGTCCTTTATGGGCGAATCGCGCCGCCTGTCGAACGCGAAACTAAAACGCGAATTGGGCCTGAGGTTGGCCTATCCGACGGTATACGATGGTGTGCCGCACGCAATGGACGCCCAATGACGACGCTTATCGTGTTCACGAATCTTCCCGATCGCGAGTCGGCGGAGAAACTCGCCGCGTCCTTGATCGAGCAACGCATCGCGGCCTGCGTCAATGTGCTGGCACCCTGCCGATCGGTGTACCGATGGAAAGGAGCGGTGCAGCAAGAAGAGGAGCACCCGATGATGATAAAGACCACCGAGGCGCGCTACGCCGCCCTCGAGATGGCGATTCGCGCGGGACACCCCTATGAACTTCCCGAGATCATCGCGGTCAAGGTGGAACACGGGCTGGCCGGATACATCGGCTGGATTGCCGACGAAACGACGCCACCAAGCGGAGCAACATGAAACTCTTCGTACGCCTGCTCGCACTGCCCCTATTCTTGTTGGCCTCGTCGGTACCCGCGCAATTCAAATGGGGAGGTTCATCGAACGATCTTCTTGAGCCCGAGAAGGCTTTTCACATGTCAGCCATTGCGCTCGATCCGCGCAATGTCGAGTTGCGATTCGAGATCGCCGACGGCTACTACATGTACCGCGAGCGGTTTCAATTCTCCGTGGAAGGACCAACCGGTATCAAGCTGGGCAGTCCTGAACTGCCCACCGGGACGCGCAAGAAGGACGAATTCTTCGGCGAGGTTGAGACCTACCGAAAGGATTTGCGTATTCGCATTCCGCTGGAGCGATCCGTCGCGCAAGCCACCCGCTTGCAGCTCAAGGTTACTTCGCAGGGTTGCGCCGATAGCGGCGTGTGCTATGTGCCGATGGATAGCCGGGCTTCGATTCAGCTCGCCGCGCTCGATGTCGGTCTCCCGGACGACGCGCGCCCCGGCATCAGCGAGGCGCCCCGTTCGGTGCAACCCACCGCACGGATTTCCATATTTGCCAGTGATCTCGATATTGCGCGCCTTTTCGAAGGCAACCTGCTCCTCGTACTGGTGAGCTTTTTTGGTTTCGGATTGCTGCTGACCTTCACTCCCTGCGTGCTGCCAATGGTGCCGATCCTTTCCGGGATCATCGCGGGCGAAGGCAAGCGCCTGAACAAAATGCACGCGCTGTCGCTCTCTCTTGCGTATGTGCTTGGCATGGCAATCACCTATGCATTGGTGGGTGTTGCCGCAGCGTACTCCGGCTGGTTGCTTGCTGCCGCACTGCAGAACGCCTGGGTGCTCGGAGCTTTCGCGCTCGTCTTTGTCGCCCTCGCATTGTCGATGTTCGGCTACTACGATTTGCAGCTGCCTCATTTTCTGCATCATCGCCTGCACGCGGCACACGGCAGGCTCAAGGGCGGGCGCCTCGCGTCGGTTGCCGTCATGGGGGCGTTGTCCGCCGTGATCGTCACTCCCTGCGTGGCTGCGCCGCTCGCCGGCGCGCTGCTCTACATCAGCCAGACGAAGAACGTGCTCCTCGGCGGCGCGGCGCTCTTTACCATGGCACTCGGCATGGGGGTGCCGCTCGTCGTGGTCGGGGTCTCCGAAGGGGCGCTCTTGCCCCGGGCGGGAGCCTGGGTCAATGCGGTCAAACACTTTTTCGGTGTGTTGCTGCTCGCGGTGGCGATCTGGATCGTCGCGCCGGTGCTGCCGGTACCGGTGGTCATGTTCCTGTGGGCAGCCCTGCTGGTCGGCTCGGGGGTCTTTCTTCGCGCGCTCGATTCACTGCCCGCCGAGGCACCGGCCAGTCTGCGTCTTGCGAAGGCAACCGGCCTGATCGCGCTGGTTGCCGGAGTGGCGCTCCTGATCGGCGCGCTTTCCGGGGCACGCGAACCCCTGCGTCCGCTCGCAGGCCTGATGGGGGGTACTCTCCAGTCAGCGGGCCCGGTGAAATGGACGCGCGTCAATTCACTGGGAGATCTGGAACGCGTGCTGCGCGCGGCGGGCAAGCCGGTGATGCTCGATTTCTACGCCGATTGGTGCGTGTCCTGCAAGGAAATGGAAAGCTTCACTTTTTCCGATCCACGGGTGCGGGCGCAACTCGACCGAATGCTGCTGGTTCAGGCGGATGTCACCGCCAATGCCGAGGAGCACAAGCGCCTGTTGAAGCGATTTTCGCTCTTCGGCCCACCGGGAATCATCTTCTTCGACGCCAAGGGTCGCGAAATCCGCGGCCTGCGCGTCATCGGGTATCAGGACGCGGAACGCTTTCTGAGAACGCTTGCGCTCGCGCTCGAACCTTGAATCCAGAACCCGCGAATCCTAGCGCGTCGCCATCGCCTGGGCGGCATCCAGCGCGAAGTAGGTGAGTACTCCATCGGCACCTGCCCGCTTCATCGACAGGAGTGACTCCATCACGCAACTCTCGGGCAGCCAACCCTTGGCAATCGCCCCGCGCAACATCGAATATTCCCCGCTTACCTGATACACGTAGGTCGGCACCCTGAACTCATCCTTGACCCGGCGCACGATGTCCAGATAGGGCATGCCCGGTTTCACCATCACCATGTCGGCGCCTTCTGCAAGGTCGAGGGCGACTTCGCGCAAGGCCTCGTTGGAATTGGCCGGGTCCATCTGATAGGTCTTCTTGTCGCCCTTGCCGAGGTTCTTCGCCGAGCCAACGGCGTCGCGAAAGGGACCATAGAAGCCCGACGCGTACTTCGCCGAGTAGGCCATGATTCGCGTGTGAATGTGCCCGGCTTTCTCAAGCGCCGCGCGTATTCGCCCAATGCGTCCGTCCATCATGTCCGAAGGTGCCACGATATCGACCCCCGCCCGCGCCTGTGCGAGGGCCTGCTTGACGAGCAGTTCCAGCGTCACGTCATTCAGAATGTAACCCGACTGGTCGATGACGCCGTCCTGACCGTGGGAAGTGTAGGGATCAAGCGCCACATCGGTCATGACGCCCAGTTCGGGGGTGTGCTTCTTCAGCGCCGCGACCGCTCGCGGTATCAGGCCGCGCGGGTTGAGCGCTTCTTTTCCCTGCGGCGTCTTGAGTTTCTGGTCGATGGCCGGGAAAAGCGCGATGACGGGGATCCGCAGCCTGAGACATCGTTCCGCGACGCCGAGCAATCGATCGATCGTCATGCGCTCGACCCCGGGCATGGAAGCCACCGGCTCGGTCCGGTTCTTTCCGTCGATGACGAAAACCGGGTAGATCAGGTCGTCTGCCGTCAGTACAGTCTCCCGCATCAGGCGGCGCGAAAAATCGTCGTAGCGCATGCGCCTCATGCGTGTCGAGGGAAAAATGCTTCGAGTCATGCGCTTGCCCCTTTCAGAGTAAAGAAACCACTGATTGAATCATGGTCGAAGCAGATTCGTCATAATTTGCAAGGACCCGTTTGGGAACCATTTGCCGGTGGCAGAATCTTATCGACGGACGTTTGTTCGTCTCCCGCTTCTCCTCCCTGAGCGGGCTGCCTTAATCCCAATTAAGGCGCTTTCGCCCCCGGCTTGCCTCCCCTTTGCCGGGGGTTCTTTATTCCTGATGCTGGACGCGGGCAGGCCCGCGTCCAGCAGCCATTTCTCGAGCAACCCGCGGGCTTCGTCGACCCCTTCGCCGTTCAAGCTTGAAAACAGCCGCACCTCACCCACAATCGCCCTGCGCGAGAGTAGCTCGGTCACGCTGCGGCGCACGGCGATACCTTCCAGGCGGGACAGCTTGTCGGATTTGGAAAGTAGGACGAGCAGGCGTTTGCCACGGCTCAATTCCGGCCTCAGCCAGTCGAGAAGCTGCAAATCGTTGGGCGTCAGAGGATGGCGGGAGTCCATGACCAGGACAATCGCGCACAGGCAACTTCGATCGGCCAGATAGCCCACCATCAGTGCTTCCCAGCTGGCTCGCATTGCCTGCGGTACGCGCGCAAAGCCGTAGCCCGGCAAATCGACCAGCCGGGTGCCGTCCTCCGAGCGGAAGAAGTTGATGGTTTGGGTGCGTCCGGGAGTTTTGCTGACAAACGCGAGCCGTTTACGATGAGCGATCGCGTTGATTGCGCTCGATTTGCCGACATTCGAGCGTCCGGAAAAGGCCACTTCGACCGCGTCGGGAGGCGGCAGTTGATCGGGACTGGCAACCGAGGTAACAAAAGCGAGTTCGGAGAATGGGTTCATGGGTGCCGGAAGACGCAAATTCTAATAAAATCCCGTCTCACTGATTTGAAGTTCGGGAGTTTCAGACATGATTCGTACATTCTTCGCCTATGCAGGCACCGCTCTGTTCATCGCAGGGTCGGCGACCGCCACCGCGCAGGCAACCGGAATTGAAGCGGGTGTCAAGGCAGACCTCGCGAAGGGTAAACAAGTCGCCGGGCAGATTTGCGCCGCATGTCATGGAGCGGACGGCAATAGTACGGCACCGGCAAATCCAAAGCTCGCTGGGCAGATTCCCGAGTATCTCCAAAAGCAACTGATGAATTTCAAATCCAATGGAGCGAAGCCCGCAGAACGCGATAACGCGATCATGAAGGGCATGGTGGCGGCACTTTCCGAAATCGATACGAAGAATGTCGCGGCATTCTATGCCTCCCAGACGCTCAAGCCGGCGCTGGCGCGGGACAAAGATCTCGCCGCACGGGGGCAGAAGTTGTTTCGCGGGGGCAACATGACGAGCGGGGTACCTGCCTGCGCCGGTTGCCACGGTCCGAACGGGGCGGGCAACTCCGTGCAATATCCGCGCATCGCCGGACAGTACGCTGAATATATCGATGCACAATTGAGGGCGTTCAGGGCCGGTGCGCGTGCGAACGATATGAACGGCATGATGCGTGGTGTTGCGGCGCGAATGACCGATCAGGAGATCAAGGCGGTCGCCGAATACACCGCAGGTTTGCGCTGACCGCAATTCGCGAGATAGATCGGGAAGGGGCGGGCATGGACCCGCCCCTTTTTTGCCTTCGCGAGATCGAAGCATCTGTGGTGTTTATGGTGCGATCGCCCGACGATCCCCGGCCGTGGCCGCAACGTCTGGCCGGAACGCGAAAGTGGAACGCCCGGGAATAGAACGCGTCCCGGTCTGTTTGCTCCGACGGAGAACAACGTGTCGAGAGCATTCCAATGACGACAGAGCAGAAAATGATCACCGTGCGGGCATGGGACGCGCCGGTGCGAATCTTCCATTGGCTCTTGATTCTGTTGCTCGGGTTCCAGGTCTACAGCGCAAAGACCGGCGGCCAAGCCATGCTGTGGCATCTATACGGCGGCTACGCGGTGCTGACACTGATTCTTTTTCGCCTGCTGTGGGGTTTTGCCGGAGGAACGCAC
>JAOUFA010000533.1 GCA_029858545.1 Betaproteobacteria bacterium | reverse complement strand
CCTATCTGGCGCGAATTCCGGGCCTCGCGCTCGATGCGTTGCGAAGCTGCTATGCCGATGCCACGGTCTGGGACGGTTTCGATCCGAAACTGATGACCCTGTGCAGTCCGGACCCGCAGGCATTTCGCCCGCCGGAGGAAAAGGTCAACGTGCTGCAGGTGAGGCTGCCGACCAATTTCAAGTCGGCGCGTTTCGATTCCGACGCGCATACCGCGATCCTGCGCGCGCTGGAGGCCGACATCGAAGCGGCGCGATTCGACACCGGCACGGAAAGGCTCGAATTGCCGGTCAAGCTCAAGCTGCACGAATCGGTGTTCGTGCCGCTCGCCAAATGGGCCATGCTGATCGCCGGCAACTACCGCTGCGTGACAAAAGACGGCATGCGCCCGATCAAGGAGGCCGTACACAGCGACCTCGAAGCCTCGCGCGCGGTGTACCAATGGGTGGTCAAGCTGTGCGTGTCGCTCGGTGCGTCCGAGAAGGACTTGGTTCCGTTCGACAAATACGCCGCCGCGGCCAACGGGCTGGCGAGCCCGTCGTCGGCCGCACGCGCGCTGTTCGGCGGCGCGCCGTACATCGAGCGCGTCGATCGCATGGTGCAGACCATCGCCGCGCAAAAGGGCATGAAGTCCGCCGTGCTCGACGAGGTGGTCGGGCTGGTCGACGCACGACTGGAATTGAATCGCAAGAAGGCTGCCTGATCATTCCCGCGAGGTCAGGCGCGACATTGCGCGATAGCCTGGCCGCCTGCCCCGGGACCTGATGGAAGCCTTCCTCGTCTCGACCGGCATCGTCGCGCTCGCCGAGGTCGGCGACAAGACCCAGCTCCTCGCCTTCCTCCTCGCGGCGAAATTCAGGCGGCCGCTGCCGATCGTGCTGGGGATCCTGGTCGCGACGCTGGCGAATCACGGCCTTGCGGGCGCGCTCGGATCGTGGATCACCCTGTTCGTCGGTCCGCAGACCCTGCGCTGGCTGCTGGGACTTTCGTTCCTCGGCATGGCGATCTGGACCCTGATCCCCGATCGGTTCGACGCCGACCCGGCGAAGTTCGCGCGCTTGGGCGTGTTCGCCACGACCCTGATCGCCTTCTTTCTCGCCGAGATGGGCGACAAGACCCAGATCGCCACAATCGCGCTCGCGGCCCAGTACCAGGCGGTGTTGGCGGTCGTCATCGGAACGACCCTCGGCATGATGATCGCCAACGTGCCGGCCGTCCTCCTCGGCGAGCGCATCGCGCAGCGCATGCCGGTACGCCTGGTGCACGGCATCGCGGCGGCGATCTTCGCCGCGCTCGGCCTCGCGACGCTGCTCGGCGCCGGCCAGCGCCTCGGGTTCTAGCCCGGATTCGGCTGCGCGAATTCGAGTCGCGCCGACACGCCCCTCCCGCCCGGTGCGTCGGCGAATCCCAGCTGCGCGGCATGAAGCTGGGCGATGCGCGCCACGATCGACAACCCAAGCCCCGAACCGCTCCCGCCCGCCCCGCTGACGCGATAGAAGCGGTCGAGCACGCGGTCGCGCTCTTCGGCGGCGATGCCGGGCCCCTGGTCGACGACCTCGATCCACGCCCCACCGTGCGCGCCCCTGCCGAGGCTCACCTCCACCCGGCTGCCGGGCGGCGCGTAGCGCACGGCATTGTCGATCAAATTGCGCAGCATCACGGCAAGCAGCGTGCGATCGCCCGTCACCTCGATCGCCGCGCTCTCGGCGAGGGCCAGCTCGATCGACTTGGCGAGCGCCATCGGCGCGACCTCGGCGATCGCCTGCGCCGCGGGCTCGCGCAGGTCGCAGCGCGCGAAGCCTCCGGCGATACTCGCCGCGTCGAGCCGTGCAAGGGTGAGCAGTTGTTCGAGGAGATGGGTCGCTCGGTCCACCGATTCGACCATCCGATCGAGCGCCAGGTCGCGTTCCGCCGCGTCGCGGCTCGCCCGCGCGACCTGCGCGTGGGCGCGCATCGCCGCAAGCGGGGTGCGCAACTCGTGCGCGGCGTCGGCGGTAAAACGACGCTCCTGCTCGAGCGAACGGGCGACGCGATCGAACAGGCGGTTCAATTGCTCGACGATCGGATGCAATTCGCGCGGCGCCCGTTCGCGCGCGATCGGGTCGAGACGCTCGGGCGAGCGGCTGCCGATCGAGTCGGCGAGCCTGGAGAGCGGTGCGAGGCTCGCGCGGATCAGCAGTACCAGCGCGATCGCCAGCATCGGCAGCGCGACGCCGAGCGGAGCGATCAGGTGCGAGGCAAGTTCGCGCCCGATCGCACGACGCGCGTCGAGCGTTTCGGCGACCTGGATCAGCGTTCGCCGCCGCTCGTCCCATTGGCTGTAGACGCGCCAGCGCCGGCCGCCGCTCGTCGAGTTCGAGAACCCCTGGTCGACCGCCGAGAGTCGCTCCGTCGGCGCGCCCGCCGAGTGCGCCAGC
>JAOUFA010000532.1 GCA_029858545.1 Betaproteobacteria bacterium | reverse complement strand
CATGCCCGGGACAAAAGAAATCAGGGTGAAGATCCGGAGTGTGCAAAACACCCGGAAGATCACCAAGGCGATGGAGATGGTCGCCGCCTCGAAGATGCGCAAGGCGCAGGAGCGCATGCGTATGGCCCGCCCCTATGCCGAGAAGATCCGCAACGTCGCGGCGCATATCTCGCACGCGAATCCGGAGTATCGCCATCCCTTCCTCGTGTCGCGCGACTCGGTCAAGCGTGTCGGCATCATCATCATCACCACCGACAAGGGACTATGCGGCGCGCTGAATACAAACCTGCTGCGCATGGTGTTGAATCAGTATAAGCAGTGGCAGGCGAGCGGCGAGGAAATCGAAGTCTGCTGTATCGGCAACAAAGGTTTTGGCTTCATGCAGCGCCTGGGCGCAAAGATCGTTTCTCACGTGGTGCAGGTGGGTGATCGTCCGCAGATGGAAAAGCTCATTGGCGCGGTCAAGGTAATGCTCGATGGCTATATCGCAGATCGATTCGATCGGTTGATGATTGCCTACACTGGCTTCGTCAATACCATGAAACAGGAGCCGGGAGTGGAGCAACTGCTGCCACTCTCTGGCGAACACCTGGGCGCCCCCGAGGGCAGCTGGGACTACCTTTATGAACCTGAAGCGAAGGCTGTGCTCGATCAGGTGATGACGCGCTACATAGAGGCGCTCATTCTCCAGGCGGTCGCTGAAAACATGGCTTCCGAACAGTCGGCCCGCATGGTGGCCATGAAGTCGGCCTCTGACAACGCCGCGACACTGATCGACGAACTCACGCTCATTTACAACAAGAATCGCCAGGCGGCGATCACCAAGGAACTCTCCGAGATCGTCGGGGGCGCCGCCGCACTTTAAATGACTACAAATCTAGACGCTTAGGAAATCGACATGGCACAAGCACAAGGCAGGATCGTCCAGTGCATCGGCGCGGTGGTCGACATTCAGTTCCCGCGTGATGCTATGCCCGGGATCTACGACGCACTTCTGCTGGAAGAAGCAGACGACCTCGGTCTCGCTGAAAAAGGACTTACCTTCGAAGTCGAACAGCAACTCGGTGACGGTATCGTGCGCTGCATTGCGCTTGGTTCTTCCGATGGTCTTCGCCGTGGCATGAAGGTTACGAGTACTGGCGCGCCGATCTCGGTACCCGTTGGCAAGGGTACGCTCGGTCGCATCATGGATGTTCTCGGAAGACCGATTGACGAGGCCGGCCCGGTGAAATGCGACGAGCGGCGTTCGATTCACCAGCTCGCACCGAAGTTCGATGAGCTCTCGCCCTCGGTAGAACTGCTCGAAACCGGCATCAAGGTGATCGATTTGATTTGTCCCTTCGCAAAGGGCGGCAAGATCGGTCTGTTCGGCGGTGCGGGTGTGGGCAAGACCGTCAATATGCTGGAACTGATCAACAACATCGCCAAGCAACATTCTGGCCTGTCGGTATTTGCTGGTGTCGGCGAGCGCACGCGCGAGGGCAACGACTTCTACCATGAAATGTCCGAAGCCGGCGTCATCAAGCTCGACAACCTGCAGGAATCCAAAGTGGCAATGGTCTTCGGCCAGATGAACGAGCCGCCTGGCAATCGTCTACGAGTGGCGCTTACCGGCCTTACGATGGCCGAGAGCTTTCGCGACGAGGGCCGCGACATACTCTTCTTCGTCGATAATATCTATCGTTTTACCCTTGCCGGCACGGAAGTCTCGGCGTTGCTCGGGCGGATGCCTTCGGCGGTGGGCTATCAGCCGACCCTGGCCGAAGAGATGGGTCGCCTGCAGGAGCGAATCACCTCGACCAAGACCGGTTCGATCACTTCCATCCAGGCGGTCTATGTACCGGCCGATGACCTGACCGACCCCTCACCCGCGACCACCTTTGGGCACTTGGATGCAACCGTCGTGCTCTCGCGCGATATTGCCTCGCTAGGCATCTACCCTGCGGTTGATCCGCTCGACTCCACTTCTCGTCAGGTGGATCCCAACGTCATCGGCGAGGAGCACTACAACACGACGCGTGCCGTGCAAGCAGTCTTGCAGCGCTATAAGGAGCTGCGCGACATCATCGCGATTCTGGGCATGGACGAGCTCGCACCCGAAGACAAACTCGCCGTTTCGCGCGCACGCAAGATCCAGCGCTTCCTTTCACAACCGTTTCATGTCGCCGAAGTGTTCACCGGGTCGCCGGGCAAATACGTCACACTCAAGGACACGATCAAGGGTTTCAACATGATCGTCAATGGCGAGTGCGACAACCTTCCGGAGCAGGCCTTCTATATGGTCGGTGGCATCGAAGAAGCCATCGAGAAAGCCAAGACGCTGCAATAAAGCCATGTCTGCGCCCACCATCCACGTCGACGTCGTCAGCGCCGAACAGGCGATCTACTCGGGCGAAGCCGAGTTCGTTGTCCTGCC
>JAOUFA010000531.1 GCA_029858545.1 Betaproteobacteria bacterium | reverse complement strand
ACTCGCGCGAGAGATGTTCGCCGATCGCGCGCGCGAATCCCGGATGCGCCAGCCAGTGCGCCGAGTGGGTCTCCACCGGCAGCAGGCCGCGAAAGATCTTGTGTTCGCCCTGCGCCCCGCCTTCGAAAACCTGCAAACCCTGCTCGATCGCGTATTCGATCGGCTGGTAGTAGCAGCACTCGAAATGCAACAACGGCACGTGTTGCAGCGCGCCCCAATGCCTGCCGTAGAGCCTGCGTTCATCCGCGATACACAGCGAGGCGGCGATCGGACCCGATTCGCGTTCTGCCAGGAACAGCAGCATGTTGTCGGGCAGGGTTGCGCCAAGTTGCTGGAAGAAGCGCAGGCTGAGGTAAGGGCTCGAACCGTGCGCGGCGTAGGTGCTGCGGTAGCAGCGGTGAAAGAATTCCCAGTGCGCCGGCTCGATTTCGCGACCGCGCAGCCGGCGGAAGGTCACGCCGGATTCGCGCACCCGGCGCCGCTCCTGTTTGATGTTCTTGCGTCGGGCGTGCGACATGCGCCCGAGGAACGAAGCGAAGTCCGCATAACCTTCGTTGCGCCAGTGGAACTGCACGCTGCGGCGGGTGAGCAGGCCCTGCTCGCGGGCGACATCCATGTCTTCTTCGCCGGCGAACAGCAGGTGAAACGAAGAGGTCTCGCGCGCCAGTTCGAGCGCCGCGGCGAGCAGCGCGTCGCGGTCGCCTCGTTCGCGCGCGAGCAGGCGTGGTCCCTCGACCGGCGTGAAGGGTACCGCGCACAGCGACTTGGGGTAATAGGCCAGACCGTGTTTGGCGTAAGCATCGGCCCAGGACCAGTCGAAGACATACTCGCCGAAGGAGTGCGTTTTCACGAACAGCGGCATTGCCGCGACCGCTTCCCCGTCACGCTCGATTAGCAAGAAACGCGCCGTCCATCCGCTGCGGGGGCTCGCACAACCCGTCTCGATGAGCGCCGAAAGAAACGCGTGACTCATGAACGGGTTCGACCCGGTCCCGGAATTGCCCGCGGCGAGCGTGTCCCATCGGGCCGCAGCGATGTCGGCCGGCGAGTCGACGATGCGCAGCCTGGTCAAGGCTGCGTACAACCCTCGCGTCGCCGCGAGGAGCTCGCGTGGCGCGTCAGGCTGAAGCCGGCACAACGGGCGGCAGGTGGCGCAGCGCGTTTCATCCTGCGATTGTTCCGGAAGTGCGCTTCGCGTATCAAGGTAGAATCACCGAACGGCGCGGGCCGTGACCAGGCAGGCGAAGGAGTTCGCGATGAAGAAAATCGAAGCAATTGTAAAACCGTTCAAACTCGATGAAGTGCGCGAAGCGCTTTCGGAAATCGGCGTGTCGGGTCTTACGGTGACCGAGGTGAAGGGGTTTGGCCGGCAGAAGGGACATACCGAACTGTACCGCGGCGCGGAGTACGTGGTCGATTTCCTTCCGAAGGTGAAAATCGAGGCGGTGGTCGCGGACAATCAGGTCGAGGCGGCGATCGATGCGATCGTCAAGTCTGCCCGCACCGGAAAGATCGGCGACGGCAAGATCTTCGTTACTGCGGTCGAGCACGTGGTGCGCATCCGCACCGGCGAGACGAACGAATCGGCGGTGTGAAGGGGGCGCTAGGCCGCATGGCGCCGATGTGAGTTGTCGCGGCGGTCTTCCCGCGGGATTGGGCGGTGGAGGTCAGACCCTCCCCGGCCGCTGCGGCTTCAACAGGACCAGTGCCGCGCCACCGCCGCCGTGCGCGACCGGCGCCTGACAGCAGGCGAGCACATCTTCGCGTCGCGGCAGCATCTTCCTCATCAGGTTCTTCAGAATCGGCTCACGGTTGTGCGAACCGAGTCCCTTGCCGTGAACGATGCGCACGCAGCGCAGCCCGCGCGCCGCGCTCGCACGCAAAAAGACGGCGACCTGCTCGAGCGCTTCGGCGCGATTCATGCCGTGCAGATCGATGCTGTCCTGCACAGACCAGTGCCCCCGGCGAAGGCGGCGCAGCGCGGCGCGCGACATCCCTTCGCGAACAAATGCGATCTCCTCGCCCGAGTCGAGTGCATCGTCGATCGACAGCGGGCCCGAAAGGGATTCGTCGAGCGCGGCGCGTTCGT
Source organism: Betaproteobacteria bacterium (assembly GCA_029858545.1). Classification (GTDB taxonomy): domain Bacteria; phylum Pseudomonadota; class Gammaproteobacteria; order Burkholderiales; family SG8-39; genus JAOUFA01. The sequence continues at coordinate 329 of JAOUFA010000531.1, read as the reverse complement.
CGCGTTGCCTCTGGAGCGGGATCGGGGGCGGCGGCGCGGGCCTGAGCGCTACGCGGCGCGGGCGCTCGAGCCGACGAACGTCGGCGACCGCGTCGAGGAAGTCCGGGTCCGCATCGCCCTTGCGCATTGCGTGCTCCTGCCGGTGCTCAGGCGTTCAGCGCGTCGAGGTATTTCTCGGCATCGAGCGCCGCCATGCAGCCGCTCGCCGCGCTGGTCACCGCCTGACGATACACGTGGTCCTGGACGTCGCCCGCCGCGAACACGCCCGGCACGCTCGTTGCGGTCGCATTGCCCTCGCGCCCGGCTTTGGTGACGAGATAGCCGTTCTG
>JAOUFA010000107.1 GCA_029858545.1 Betaproteobacteria bacterium | reverse complement strand
CGCGCGCTCGAGAAATTTTCCGGCCATTATGAGCGCTGCAATGGTCGGTCCTCCGTGGTGTTCCCCGGGGCGCGCGAAGGCCTTGCGGCGATGCGCGCGGCCGGATTGCAGCTCGCCTGCGTGACCAACAAGGCGGCGCGTTTTACCGGACCGCTGCTTGCGGCCACCGGACTCGACGAATACTTCGCGGCGGTGGTGACAAGCGATGCGGTGGGGCGGCGCAAGCCCGATCCAGCGATTTTCTTACATGCCTGCGCGATGCTCGGGGTGGGCGCCAGCGAAGGCTGTGTGATCGGAGACTCCGACAACGACGCCCAGGGCGCGCGTGCCGCGGGCTGCCGGTTTCTGCTCGTGCCCTACGGCTACCGCGAGGGCCGGGACGTGCGTGACATCGACGCCGATGGTATAGTCCCAACGCTGCTCGATGCGGCAGTATTGCTTGTCCCGGGGCTCGCCGCGCGATGGTCTGCGGGGACTGCATCAGGCGAACAGTCGTGAATGACATCCACTTGAAGACTTGGTTTTCGACTTGGCATAGCTGGCGCCCCTGGCGCCGCTAAACCGACGTGCGTCCCCGCGCGGCAAGGGGGCGCGGAGTTGCCGGGCCGCAGGTCTTCGTTCAAATACGCAGTGGAGAAGTCTCATGACAGAGCTTGAATTCCGGAAGCTCGCCCAAGATGGTTTTACGCGCGTACCGGTCGTCGCCGAGGCACGCGCAGATCTCTACACACCACTGGCAGTGTATGTAAAGCTCGCCAATGCGCCATTCTCGTACTTGCTCGAATCGGTGGTGGGCGGCGAGCGTTTCGGGCGCTATTCTTTCATCGGCCTTGCCTGTACCGAGCGTATCGAGGCACGCGGTTCCACCGTACGCCGCCTGCTGCGAGATGCGCGCGGCGCGGACGTGTGCCTGGAGCGCATCGAGGACGCGGACCCGTTCGAATACTTGCGACAGTACCTGAAGCGCCAGCGCATGGCGCCGGTTCCCGCGACGCTGCGTTTCGGGGGAGGGCTCGTCGGGTATTTCGGGTACGAGATGGTACGGCATGTCGAGCCGCGCGCTCTAAAGCGCGACAAGCGCGACCCGCTCGGCACGCCCGATATGCTGCTGCTCGTGTCCGACGAACTCGCGGTGGTCGACAACGTGCTAGGCAAACTCTACTTGGTGGTGTACGCCGACCCGCGAGAACCCAATGCCTGGCGTCAGGCACGCGAGCGGCTCGAGTGTCTGCGCCTGCGGCTTGCCACGCCGCTTCCCGAGAGCATGGTACTGGCCTGCGAATCGGATGAACCGGCATTGGCGTCGCCGCTCGAACGAACGTTTACGGAGGAAGAATTCATTGCGGCGGTACATCGGTCGAAGGAGTACATCCACGCTGGCGACATGATGCAGGTGCAAATCTCGCAGCGCACGTCACGGGCGTTCGAGGCGCCGCCACTCGCGCTCTATCGAGCTCTGCGCGGCGTCAATCCGTCCCCCTACATGTTCTACTTCGATTTCGACGATCATCATGTGGTTGGCGCCTCGCCAGAAATCATGGTACGCCTCGCGGGCGACCAGATCACCCTGCGTCCGATAGCCGGTACGCGGCCGCGTGGCGCAACGCCCGAGGACGATTCGCGTATCGCGGAAGAACTCCTCGCCGACCCGAAGGAACGCGCCGAGCATGTGATGTTGATCGATCTGGGACGGAACGACGTCGGGCGAGTCGCAGACATCGGTAGCGTCAAGGTTACCGAGAAGATGGTCGTCGAGCGCTACTCCCACGTGATGCACATCGTCTCCAACGTGGAGGGCCGCGTTGCTCCGGGATTCGACGCGGTCGATGTCTTCAAGGCGAGTTTTCCGGCAGGCACCGTGAGCGGTGCGCCCAAGGTACGCGCAATGGAGATCATCGACGAGTTGGAGCCGGTGAAACGCGGCGTCTACAGCGGGTCGGTGGGCTACTTTGGGTTCAATGGAGACATGGACGTCGCGATCGCGATTCGTACGGCGGTGCTAAAGGACGGCCGCCTGCATGTCCAGGCGGCGGCTGGAATCGTCGCCGATTCGGTGCCACTGTCCGAATGGAACGAAACCTTGCACAAGACGCGCGCTATCCTGCGCGCGGCGGAAGTCGCGTCGGCAGAACACGCCCGTGCCATCACAGCGGTCCGTGGCGGATCGGGTTCGCGCGCCTGAGGTGGCCACGATGCTCATAATGATCGACAACTACGACTCCTTCACCTACAACTTGGTGCAGTATTTCGGCGAACTGGGCGAGGCGGTCGAGGTGTATCGCAACGACGAGAAGACCGTCGACGAGATCGAGTCCGAGCGGCCCGCGCGAGTCGTAATTTCTCCCGGACCTGGCACTCCCAATGACGCGGGGATCACGCTCGCTTTGATCGCGCGCTTGGCCGGCAAGATTCCGCTCCTCGGAGTCTGTCTGGGCCACCAAGCGATTGGCCAGACATTTGGTGGCAAGGTGTTACGCGCCAAGCAGGTGATGCACGGCAAGATTTCGCGCATCCGCCACGACGGCCGTGGCGTATTTGCCGGCGTGCCCGATAACTTCGTCGCGACACGCTACCATTCTCTTGTTGTCGAGCGCGCTTCGCTTCCGACATGTCTAGAGATAAGTGCGGAGTCGGAGGACGGTGAGATCATGGGGTTGCGTCATCGCACGCTTGGGGTCGAGGGCGTGCAGTTTCATCCCGAGGCCTTGCTCACCGAGCATGGTCACGCAATGCTCAAGAATTTCCTGCAAGGAGAGTAAGAATGAAGGAAATCACTATCGCCGAGGCGATTCAGCGCACAGTCGAGCACCGCGAGCTGTTTCACGATGAAATGCTGCATATCATGCGCCAGATCATGCGTGGCGATTTGACGCCGGCGCAGATCGGAGGTTTCGTGATCGGCCTACGGGTCAAGAAGGAAACGATCGGTGAGATCACCGCGGCCGCGCAGGTAATGCGCGAGTTTGCGACCCGTGTGCCGGTGACGGATGTCGAGAGCATCGTGGATGTCGTGGGTACCGGCGGAGACGGAGCGCGGACGTTCAACATTTCGACCGCCAGTATTTTCGTTTGCGCGGCCGCCGGCGCCAGCGTCGCCAAGCACGGCAACCGCGCGGTCTCAGGATCGACCGGAAGCGCCGACGTGCTGGAGGCGCTCGGTGCCAATCTCGCGCTATCGCCTGAACAGATTGCGCTGTCGATCAACGAAACCGGTATTGGTTTCATGTTCGCGCCTGCGCATCACTCGGCGCTCAAGCATGCGGCGGTGGTGCGCAAGGAACTGGGTGTCCGGACGATCTTCAATATTCTCGGACCGCTTACCAATCCGGCGGGAGCGAAACGACAATTGCTCGGGGTGTTCCATCCCGACCTGGTGGGCATCCATGCGCGCGTGCTTCAGCGCCTGGGCAGTCGCCACGTGATGGTTGTGCACGGGGTGGATGGGATGGACGAGATCTCTCTGTCGGGCGATACCCTTGTCGGCGAACTCTTGAATGGCGAGGTGATCGAGTATGTCGTGAATCCGAGCCGCTTCGGCATTGAACCCTGTGATCGGCGCGCAATACAGGTCAATACGGTGGGGGACTCCAAGGCGATGATTCTTGCGGTCATGGAGAATCAACCGGGACCGGCGCTCAACGTGGTGCTGTTGAATGCCGGGGCGGCCATCTACGTCGCAGGGCTCGCGCCAACGATCGAGGCCGGGGTCGAACGGGCAAGGGAGGTGATTGCGCGTGGCGCGGCAAGGCGGAAACTCGAGCAGTTCGTTGCGTGGACACGGGCGCAAGGGAAGGCCTGAGCGTGTCGGATATCTTGCGGCGCATCATTGAAACCAAGCGCACGGAACTTCTTGCCGCGCAGATCGAGGTTCCGTTGACCAAGCTAGAAGGTCTGGCGCGTGCCGGGGCTCCGGCGCGAGATTTTGTCGCCGCGATTCGCTCTAAAGTGGCCACGGGTCGCCCTGCGGTTATCGCTGAAGTCAAGCGCGCGAGCCCGTCCAAGGGAATGTTGCGCGCCGACTTCGATCCGGCGGCGATCGCAATAAGCTATGAAGCTGGCGGCGCGGCCTGCCTGTCGGTCCTCACCGACCGCGAATATTTCAAGGGTGCCCCCGAATACCTGATTGCCGCGCGCGCTGCGTGCTCGCTTCCGGCATTGCGTAAGGACTTCATCATCGATCCCTATCAGGTGTTGGAGGCGCGTGCGATGGGTGCCGACTGTGTCCTGCTCATCGCGGCGGTGCTCGACTCGGGTGCGATGCGCGAACTGGAAGCGCTTGCACAGGGGCTCGGAATGGCGGTGCTGGTCGAGGTGCACGACGCGGCCGAACTTGAGCGCGCGCTCGCGCTCGGAACACCCCTCATCGGTGTCAACAATCGCGACTTGCGCAGTTTCGCGACACGTCTCGAAACAACGCTGGATCTGCTGCCCAGAATTCCCGAGGGACGCATCGTGATTACCGAAAGCGGTATCCGGGCGGCGCAAGATGTGGCGATGATGCGGGCCGCGGGCGTCGGTGCGTTTCTCGTCGGCGAGGCGTTTATGCGTGCGGCGGACCCGGGAACCGCTTTGCAGCAGCTATTCGGGGTAGAGTAAGCGCGAAATAGCGCAGGTGCGAAGGTTTTGCTGGGAGTTAGAACGATGGCAAGGACTGCGGAGAATTCTTCGGCGGGTCGTTCACCGCGGTGTATCGATCACCTGATCGGCGAGTTCGATCTCGCCTTGCGTACCGTGACCGGAGTGCATCGGGCGGGTCGACCGTCGCCAGCGGAACCGCATCACGAGGTCGAACTGGATCCGGTTATGCGAGCCCATACCGCAGCGCTCATGCGTGTTAATCACGTTGGCGAAGTGTGCGCGCAGGCGCTCTACCAGGGCCAGGCGCTGACGGCGCGTGACGCGCATGCGAAAGAGGCTCTCGGGAAGGCGGCGCGCGAAGAAGAGGATCATCTGGCATGGAGCAGTGACCGTATTCGCGAGTTGGGAGGGCGTATGAGCCTGCTGAATCCGCTCTGGTATGCAGGCTCGCTCGCGATGGGGGTGGCGGCGGGCGCGATGGGCGATCGCTGGAATCTCGCGTTTCTCGCCGAGACCGAGCGGCAGGTGGAAGAGCATCTCGCTGGCCATCTCGCGCAGCTTGATCCTCAGGACCGGCGTACCGGGGCCGTTGTGGAGGCGATGCGCGCCGACGAGGCAAAACACCGCGCAACGGCGATCGCACTCGGCGCTGCAGAGTTGCCGGCGCCGGCAAGAGCCGCGATGCGCCTGCTTGCGAAGGCGATGACGAGAATTTCTTATCGCGTCTAGTGCCGTGAAGCAATGGTACTGCGCTCTCATGCTGCAAAGCGGTCGGGGCGGTTGTGCCTTCGCTCTGGACTCGTCGGGCAGGCTCGCGCAAGGCTAGCTTGGTTGGGGAAGGTCAGTCCTGCACGATCTCGTAGTCCCTGGTGATCTCAGCGGTCTTGGCGAGCATGATGGAGGCCGAACAATACTTCTCGTGAGAGAGTCGGATGGCGTGCTCGACCATGTTGGGCTTGAGGTTCCTGCCGCGCACCCTAAAGTGCATGTGAATCCGGGTAAATACCTTGGGGTCCGCATCGGCTCGCTCGGAAGTCAGCTTGACCTCGCAGCCGGTCACTTCCTGGCCACTTTTCTTGAGGATTACCACCACGTCGTAGGCTGTGCAGCCCCCTGTTCCGACCAAAACCATTTCCATCGGGCGCGGCGCCAGATTGCGACCTCCGCCTTCCGGCGCTCCGTCCATCACCACAGCGTGGTTGCTGCCTGTTTCGGCGAGGAAACTCATGCCTTCCCCTGACCATCGAACTGTGCAATCCATTACAGGTTCCCTCTCCGTTCTACGAATTGGTGCGGAGCAGCATCCGCTAAAGGGGGGCAAGAGTCCGAATACTTCACACCGACCCCGTCTCGTGCCGGTTGATTAGTGTTAATAAATTGCAATAACAAAGAGTTGCAAAATTATTGATCTTAATTTGAAAAAATTCGCAAGAATGAAAAAAAGTTGGCAAACGGGCGTTGCAATGCAGCAAAAGCCTTGGCATACTTCGGACCGTCTTGGCGTCCCCGGCAGCACATTCCTGGGGAGTCAACTGTGCAGATTTGTCTCCTCCACCCTCCTCCTTTGGTGGATTGAGCGCAACCCCTCATAGGGTTGCGCTTTTTTTTTGCCTATTTCCTGTCGTCAAACATCCACAAGGGAAGGAAGTAACCCTTTGACGCCCAGCCTTATCTTTAATAGAATCGCAAGCTTTTCGCAAATGGTTGTTCCATGAAGACGTTCTCAGCAAAGGCGGGCAGTGTTCTCCAGGGCTGGTATTTGGTGGACGCGCAAGATAAGGTTCTCGGCCGCTTGGCGACGCAAATCGCCGTGCGCCTGCGAGGCAAGCATAAACCAGAGTTCACGCCGCACGTGGATACCGGCGACTACATCGTCGTGGTCAATGCGGGCAAGTTGCGCGTCACCGGGGCGAAAGAAACCGACAAGCGCTATTACCGCCATACCGGATTTCCCGGGGGAATTCGCGAAACCAGTCTCGCGAAGATGCGCGCGGAGCGTCCGGAGCGGGTACTCCAGAAAGCGGTCAAGGGAATGCTGCCCAAGGGCCCGCTCGGCTACGCGATGCTGAAGAAACTCAAGGTCTATGCACGCGGCGACCATCCGCATGTTGCGCAACAACCCAAGGTACTCGAACTGTAGGATGCGAGAAGCAGAACAAGTAATGATGGTGCGTCGGGCCGCTCGGTCGGCGATGCATGACCCAGCGAAGGAAAGGCGGTAACAGGTATGGTCGGCGATTACTACTACGGCACCGGACGTCGCAAGAGTTCCGTGGCGCGCGTGTTTCTAAAGCAGGGCAGCGGGCAGATTGTCGTCAACGGCAAGCCGGTGGACGTATTCTTCGCTCGCGAGACAGGTCGTATGGTTGTGCGCCAGCCGTTAGACTTGACGAAGAGTTCCTCTTCCTTCGATATCATGGTGAATGTGCATGGTGGCGGTGAGAGTGGCCAGGCGGGTGCGGTTCGGCACGGCATTTCACGGGCGCTTGTGGAATTTGATGCCTCGCTCAAGTCAACGCTTAGCGCGGCGGGTTTGATGACTCGCGACGCCCGCGAGGTGGAGCGCAAGAAGGTGGGACTGCACAAGGCGCGGCGGCGCAAACAGTTCTCGAAGCGTTAACCGACTGGACATTCGGTCGATACAGAAAAAGCCGCCTCCGGGCGGCTTTTTCGCGTAACAACCCTTTCCTGGAGGATCAGGACACTTGGGCAGGGAGCGCGACATGATCAAGGCGGGGATTGTCGGCGGAACGGGCTATACGGGCGTGGAACTGCTGCGCCTGCTCGTGCAGCATCCGCAGGCACAGGTCACCGCCATCACTTCGCGCAAGGACGCAGGCACGCCGGTGGAGACGATGTTTCCAAGCCTGCGCGGACAAGTGTCTCTGGCATTCTCAGAACCCGACAAGGCGAGACTGGGCGATTGCGACGTGGTGTTCTTCGCTACGCCGAATGGGGTGGCGATGGGCGAGGTACGTGCCTTGCTGGAACGAGGCGTGCGCATAGTCGATCTTTCGGCGGACTTCCGGATTCAGGATGTTGCACTGTGGGAACACTGGTACAGGATGAAACACTTGGCCCCCGAACTGATCGAGGGGGCGATTTACGGATTGTGTGAAATCAATCGCGACAGAATTCGCGACGCGCGTTTGGTGGCCAATCCTGGCTGCTATCCTACGGCCACCCAGCTGGGATTCCTGCCGCTTATTGAAGCCGGTGTTGTGGACCTCGATTCCCTGATCGCGGATACTAAGTCGGGGGTCAGCGGCGCCGGACGCAAGAGTGAGCAGCATCTGATGTTTTGCGAGGCTGCCGACAATTTTTCGGCCTACGCAGTCCCCGGACACCGTCATTGGCCTGAGATACGACAGGGCCTTGCGCAGCTGGCGGGGCGCGACGTGGGTTTGGTGTTTACGCCGCATCTTGTGCCCATGCTTCGCGGCATTCACGCCACGCTTTACGCACGACTGACGCGTGATATCGATTTGCAGACCCTTTTCGAAGAGCGATACGCGGGCGAACCCTTTGTCGATATCCTGCCCGCGGGCAGCCATCCGGACACGCGCTCGGTGCGGGCTTCCAACATTTGTCGCATCGCAGTACATCGTCCGGTGGATGGGACCACGAAGGGGAGCACCGCGGTCGTGCTCTCCGTCATTGACAACTTGGTCAAAGGCGCGTCGGGTCAGGCAGTACAGAACATGAACATCATGTTCGGAATCCCGGAGTCCACCGGACTCGGGCATCTTCCGGTCGTCCCATGAACTGGATCCAATGTCGCTCCGACTAAAGAGACTGCTTCGACGCCTAGGCTTCTCCGGAGCACAGGTGTCGGTGCGCGCCGAAATACCATGGTATTGGCGATGGCTCGCGTCGGCACTGTTATTGACGGCATGCGGTACTTTCGCATTCTGGATCTACGACGCGGGACGGCGCTATGCGGGCTTCGATCGGGATACCCTGCAGCAGGAACTTTCCGATACCAAGCGGAGTCTGGATACCGCGGAAAGCGAGCTCGCGCGGTTGCGTGCCGTGGCAAATGCTGCAGACAACCGTCTGTCGATTGAGCGGACAGCCCAGCAAAGACTGGCGCAGCAATTTCAGGGATTGGAACAGGAAAACGCGCGCTTGCGCGAGGAACTGGCAACCTTCGAAAGCATGCTCTCTTCGGAGGCGCGCCAGAAGCAGGGACTGTCAATATATCGGTTCAAGATTGAACCAGAGGTCTTGCCAGGTGAATACCGTTACCGATTGCTCTTGCTTACTTCGGGATTGCGGCGCGACCGCGAATTCCAGGGCCGCATGGAACTAGTGGTGAAGCTGACTGAGGATGGCAGGAGTGCTATGATGATATTTCCCGAGTCCGGCCAGGCCAGCGCCGCGGCGTTCAAACTCGCATTCAAGTATTTTCAGCGTGTCGAGGGCACCTTCCGCATTGCACCGAAAGCAAGAGTGGAGAGCGTGCAGGTCCGGGTCTACGAGTCCGGATCAACTGAGGCGAAGGCAATGCATACGGTAATCCTTTAGAGATATTGAGAGGCGACTCCCATGTTCGGAAAGACAAAAAGTAAACCGCAGAACCGGATCGATAGCCTGATTGGCGTGACAACTCGTATCGAAGGCAATGTGTACTTCAGCGGCGGTCTGCGCGTGGATGGCGAGGTGCGCGGAAATGTGGCGGCGCTGCCTGACGAGATGGCGACATTGGTCGTGTCTGCCAATGCGCGTATTGACGGCGAGGTTCAGGCGGCACATGTCGTGGTCAACGGAACCATCAACGGCCCGGTCCATGCCTCCGAGACGCTTGAACTCCAAGTGGGTTCGCGCGTCAAGGGCGATGTCAGTTACAAGAGCATCGAGATGCACCAGGGTGCCGTGGTTGAGGGCCGGTTGGTACATAGCGGTGGATCCGAGGTGAAGTCGGTAGAATTGAAGCTGGCGTCCGGCGGTTGATGCCGTTCGGATAACCCGGGTTGACTGTAAGGAATCGGCTGCCCGACAATTCCGTCAGGATCCTCTTGGAGCAAAGTACATGAACGCGATTTCCGAAGCAGCTACCGAAAACCCGACTCCGCTGCTGTTTACCGATAGCGCGGCTTTCAAAGTGCAGCAGTTGATCGAGGAAGAAAGCAATCCCGACCTGAAGCTGCGCGTATTTGTTTCTGGTGGCGGTTGCTCTGGGTTTCAATACGGGTTCACCTTCGACGAGACGCAGAACGACGATGACACCGTGTTGCAGAAGAATGGTGTAACTTTACTGATCGACTCAATGAGCTTTCAGTATCTTGTCGGTGCAGAAATCGACTACCAAGAAGGGGTCGAGGGCGCGCAGTTCGTCATCAAGAACCCGAACGCCACCACGACCTGCGGTTGCGGATCGTCTTTCTCCGCGTGAGCGGAAGTTTGGTATAGGGTCGGGGGCTGCGTGCCCCCTCTTTGTTTGCGCAACCGGTCTTCGCA
>JAOUFA010000106.1 GCA_029858545.1 Betaproteobacteria bacterium | reverse complement strand
CGCGTCGTAACCCTGCTTGAGGTCGCGCACCTCGGCGCCGAGCGCGGCATTGCGCCTCTCGAAATGCGCGTTCTTCGCGCGCTGTTCGGTGAGTTCACGGTCCACCCGCCACACGCGCAACCAGCTTCCCTTGCCGAACCACAGCGGATACTGGATCAGGACGATCAGCGCGACGAAGACCGCGGTGAGGATGCGCATGTCGCCGATCCGGTCCGGCTCAGCGCAACTGGTAGTAGGCCTCGCGCCCGGGATAGCGCACTGAGTCGCCCAGGTCCTCTTCGATCCGCAGAAGCTGGTTGTACTTCGCCACGCGATCCGAGCGCGACAGCGAACCTGTCTTGATCTGCAGCGCGTTCACGCCGACCGCGATATCGGCGATGGTCGTGTCCTCGGTCTCGCCCGAGCGGTGCGAGATCACCGTGGTATAGCCCGAGCGCTTGGCGAGTTCGATCGCCGCGAAAGTCTCGCTAAGGGTGCCGATCTGGTTCACCTTGATGAGGATCGAGTTGGCCACGCCCTGCTTGATGCCTTCGCGCAGGATCTTGGTATTGGTGACGAAGAGATCGTCGCCGACCAGTTGCAGTTTGGCGCCAAGCCGCTCGGTGAGCAGCTTCCAGCCCTTCCAGTCGTCCTCGGCCATGCCGTCCTCGATCGAGATGATCGGATAGCGGTCGGCGAGATTGGCGAGGTAATCGCAGAATTCCTTGGCGCTGAGCGTGAGCTTCTCCGATTCGAGCACATAGTGGCCGTTCTTGTAGAACTCGGAGCTCGCGCAATCGAGCGCAATCAGCACGTCCTGGCCCGCCGTGTAGCCGGCTTTGTCGACCGCCTCGATGATCAGCTCGATCGCCGCGGCATGGGTGGGCATGTCGGGGGCGAAACCACCCTCGTCGCCCACCGCGGTCGACATGCCCTTCGCGTCGATCAGTTTCTTCAGTGCCTGGAATACCTCCGCGCCGCAGCGCAGCGCATCGCGGAAATTCTGCGCGCCCACGGGCACGATCATCAGCTCCTGCATGTCGAGGCGGTTGTTCGCGTGCGCCCCACCGTTGATCACATTCATCATCGGCACCGGCATCTGCATCGGACCGGAGCCGCCAAAGTAGCGGTACAGCGGAAGGCCCGACTCGTCGGCGGCCGCCTTGGCCGCCGCCATCGAAACCGCGAGCAGCGCGTTGGCCCCCAGGCGAGACTTGTTTTCGCTGCCGTCGAGATCGAGCAAGGTGTTGTCGATGAAGCTCTGGTCGGAGGCATCGAGCCCGACAATCGCCTCCGAAATCTCGGTGTTGATGTTCTCCACGGCCTTCAGCACGCCCTTGCCGCCATAGCGCTGCACGTCGCCATCGCGTAACTCGATCGCCTCGCGGCTGCCGGTCGAGGCGCCCGAGGGTACCGAGGCGCGCCCCATCACCCCCGACTCGAGCAACACGTCGGCTTCGACGGTGGGATTGCCGCGCGAGTCGAGAATCTCGCGCGCGACGACATCGACGATGGAGCTCATAAGTGCGCCTCTTCTTCTCGTGGGTTCAGTGCTTCAACAGGATCTCGGCCAGGCCACGCTGCTTCACCGCCTGGTCGATATCCATCAGGGTCTCGAGCAGCGGTTCGACCAGCGCGAGCGGCCAGGCGTTGGGCCCGTCGGAGAGCGCCTTCTCCGGCTCGGGATGGGTTTCCATGAACAGACCCGAAATACCCGCTGCCACCGCCGCGCGCGCGAGTACCGGAATGAACTCGCGTTGCCCGCCCGAGGAACTTCCCTGGCCACCGGGCAACTGCACCGAATGCGTCGCGTCGAACACTACCGGACAGCCTGTCTCGCGCATGATCGAAAGCGACCTCATGTCGGATATCAGGTTGCCGTAACCGAAGGCGAAGCCGCGCTCGCACACCAAGATGTTGTCGCGGCCGCTCGCCTCGCGCGCCTTCGCGACCACGTTCCGCATCTCCTGCGGAGAAAGGAACTGCCCCTTCTTGATATTCACCGGCCGGCCCGCCGCGGCCACCGCCTGGATGAAATCGGTCTGGCGGCACAGGAAGGCCGGAGTCTGCAGCATATCGGCCACCGCAGCGGCCGGCTTGATCTCGTCGATCGCATGCACGTCGGTGAGCAGTGCCACACCGAGCTGGCGTTTCACCTGCGCGAGGATCTCAAGGCCTTTTTCCATGCCCGGCCCGCGATACGATTTCGAAGAGCTTCGGTTCGCCTTGTCGTAGGAGGATTTGAATACGAACGGGATGCCGAGCCGCCCGCAAACCTCCTTCAGCCTTCCGGCGGTATCGATCTGCAGTTGCAGCGATTCGACCACGCAGGGACCGGCAATGACGAACAGGGGCTTGTCCAAGCCCGCTTCGAAGCCGCAGAGCTTCATGCCGCGACGACGGAGAAAGTCCCCCCGGGGGAGGAACGCCGGCCGCTCGCGCGAAACTTGAGCGCCGCGCCGACGAAGGCCGTGAACAGCGGATGTCCGCCGCGTGGCGTCGAGGTGAATTCGGGGTGAAACTGCACCCCGAAAAAGAAAGGATGCGCCGGGAGTTCCATCATCTCGGGCAGGCTTTCGTTCGGCGTGCGCGCCGAGACGCGGTAGCCCTTCGCCTCCAATTGCGACACATAGACATTATTCACTTCGTAGCGATGCCGATGGCGCTCGTTCACTTCGGTGCCGTAAATCGACGCCGCGAGCGTGCCCGGCTCGACCGGACATTTCTGCGCGCCCAGGCGCATGCTGCCGCCGAGGTCCGAATCTTGGCTGCGACGCTCGATGCGCCCGGTGCGGTCGACCCATTCGGTGATCAGCGCGACCACCGGATGCGGCGTGTCGGGATCGAACTCGGTGCTGTTCGCGCCGGTCAGACCGACGACATTTCTCGCGAACTCGATCGTCGCGAGCTGCATGCCGAGGCAGATGCCCAGATACGGCAGGCCCTTCTCGCGCGCGTGCCGGATCGCGGCGATCTTGCCCTCGGTACCGCGTTTGCCGAAACCGCCGGGCACCAGCACCGCGTCCATCTTATCGAGCGCCGCGGTGCCGTGTTTCTCGATCTCCTCGGAATCGAGGTAGTGCACCTTGACGCGGCTCTCGGTATGGATACCAGCGTGAATCAACGCCTCGTTCAGCGACTTGTACGAGTCCTGCAGATCGAGATACTTGCCGACAAACGCGATATCGACCTCGTGCTTCGGGTTTTCGAGCGCCCGCACCAGCTTCTTCCACGCCCCGAGGTCGGCCGCGCGCGCAAGGATGCCGAGCTTGTGGCACACGATCTCGTCGAGCATCTGGTCGTGCAGCATCATCGGAATCTTGTAGATTGAATCGACGTCCCAGGCAGAAATCACCGCTTCCTTCTGCACATTGCAGAACAGCGCGATCTTGCGCCGCTCCTCTTCGGGCAGTGGCCGGTCGGCGCGGCAAAGCACCACGTCGGCCTGCACGCCGATTTCGCGCAATTCCTTTACCGAGTGCTGCGTCGGCTTGGTCTTGATCTCACCCGCCGAGGCGATGTAGGGAACGAGCGTCAGGTGGATATAGCAGACATTATTGCGCCCGAGTTCCAACCCCATCTGCCGGATCGCCTCGAGAAACGGCAGCGATTCGATGTCGCCGACGGTGCCGCCGATCTCGACGATCGCCACCTCGGCCTCGCCCGCGCCGCGCTTCACGTAACGCTTGATTTCGTCGGTGATGTGCGGAATCACCTGCACCGTGCCGCCGAGATAATCGCCGCGCCGCTCCTTCTTGATCACCGATTCGTAGATCTGGCCGGTGGTGAAGTTGTTGCTGCGGTGCATCTTCGAGCCCTGAAAACGCTCGTAGTGCCCCAGGTCCAGGTCGGTCTCGGCGCCGTCCTCGGTGACGAATACCTCACCGTGCTGAAACGGGCTCATCGTGCCCGGATCGACGTTGATGTACGGGTCCAGCTTGATGTTGGTGACTCGTATGCCGCGCGATTCGAGGATCGCGGCGAGAGACGCAGCGGCGATTCCCTTCCCGAGGGAGGAGACCACACCGCCGGTTACGAAAACATACTTGGTCATCAAGAGTCGCGATGCAGGGATGAAGAATCTTACAGAACTTCGCCGAGCGACTCAAATGGTTTGTCGTGACACGCGGCCATGTGCGCGGTGCCGCAAAGAGAGCTATATTCCAGCGCTCGTTCCGGCGCCAGCGCCGGGCATTTCCATCCTGCAGGAGAGGCTATGAAGCTTTGGATATTCGATTCCGGTGCCTCCGAGGAGGACATCGAAGCCGGCTGCCAGGCGGCGGTCGCGCTGATCGAGAAGCGCGGTTTTCGCGTCGAGCAGGCCTACGACGCCGTAATGAAACGCAGCAACCGCGAGCGCTTCGAGCGGCGCGCCGCGCAAGCCTGGGACGATGCCGAGGACGCGGCGCTGCGCGTCACCTATCACGGCGAAGAACCGCCCGATGAACCGGTGCTCGGCTCGGCGGACGAGAAAGAGGCCAAGGGGGCAGGACTTAACTAAAGCGGGGTCAGACCCCGGACGGTTCTCGATCCGTCGCGGTTTCTGAATTTCGGTGATCTCCGGTTCCTGCAACCCTGCAAAACCGCAGACTCCGAGGACAGCAAGTCGCCCTACGCGAAATAACCGGACGTGCGCGTTTCAATTCACCAGTCTCTTCCCAATTCGTACGGTTGCAGAGAGCGCTAACGTACGAAATGGGGAGCTCGGTCGAAGTCCCGGTCGAATACGCGTCGCTGGCCTGTTCGGCGGCACGCGGCCGACGCCCGACCTCAGGCGTAGGGCCGGTAGCTCGGCTCGTACATCTGCGCGCGAATGTAGCCAGCGAGATCGGCCGGCAGGTCGATTTCCGCAAGGCCCTCGCGAAATGCCGTCGCGGCGACCGCAGTGGCGATTCTTGCCGACACCTCGCGAATGCGGGTGAGCGCCGGGTAGAGACTGCCCTGCGCGAGATCCTCTTCGGTGACGGTTTCGGCCAGTGTGGTGGCCGCCGCCATGAACATCGAGTCGGTAAGTCGCTTCGCCCGGCATGCGATCGCGCCAAGCCCCACGCCTGGAAAGATATACGAGTTATTGCCCTGGCGCGGCACCAGGGTCGTAGCGCCCAGGCGCACCGGCTCGAACGGACTGCCACAGGCAAAGAGCGCCCGTCCCCCGGTCCAGCGATAGGCCTCCTCGGCGGTGCACTCAGCCTGCAGGGTCGGGTTGGACAGCGCGAACACAATCGGACGCTCGTTCAACTGCGCCATCGTGCCGCACACCTCCTCGGTGAAACTGCCGCCGACCGCGGCGACGCCGATTAGCGCGCTGGGCTTGAGTTCGCGGATCGCCTCGGTGAATTGGCCGATCGCCGAATGCTCGTGCGCATAGGGCAGCTTGTGCCCGGCGAGCCCGCCACGGCCCCGCACCACCAGGCCCTGTGAATCGAACAGCCAGCAGCGCTGCCGTGCCGCCGCCTCGTCGAGCCCTTCGGCGACCATCGCCGCGACGACCAGGTCGGCAATCCCGGTGGCCGCCTCCCCGGCACCGAAAAACAACAGCCGTTGCTCGCCGAGCCTGCCCCGCGTGACGCGCAGCGCGGAAAACAGTCCAGCGAGCGCCACCGCGGCGGTGCCCTGGATGTCGTCGTTGAAGGCGCAGATCCGCTCGCGATACGTGCTCAGCAGGCGAAACGCGTTCTGCGTGGCGAAGTCCTCAAACTGCACGACCACGCCGGGAAAGCGCGCCTGCGCCGCGCCGATGAACTCGTCGACGAATTCGTCGTACTGCGCGCCGCGCACGCGCGGCTGGCGCAATCCGACGTAGAACGGGTCCTTGCGCAGCTCCTCGTTGTTGCTGCCGACATCGAGCACCACCGGCAGCGCGAGCGCGGGGTCGATTCCGGCACAGGCGGTATACAGCGAGAGCTTGCCGACCGGGATCCCCATGCCGTTCGCGCCGAGATCGCCCAACCCGAGGATCCGCTCGCCGTCGGTCACGACGATGATCGCCGCGCGGCCCGGCCAGTTGCCGAGCACCTCGCCGAGCCGCCCACGGTCATTGATCCCGAGGAACAGCCCCCGCGGGCGCTGGAAGATATGACCGAACTTTTGGCACGCCAGCCCGACCGTCGGGGTGTAGACGAGCGGCATCATTTCGTCGATGTGATCGGTGAGCACGCGAAAAAACAGCGTCTCGTTTCGGTCGTGCAGCGCATTCAGCGCGACGAACTTGTCGAGCGGCGTGGCGAGCGCGCGCAGGTTACCGAGCACGCGCGCGGCCTGCTCCTCCTGCGTGTGCACGTGCGCCGGCAGCAGCCCGCGCAGACCGAGCAACTCGCGCTCGGCGAGGGTGAATCCGGTGCCCCGGTTCAACGCCGGGTCGCGCAGCAGATCCAGACCGCGCGCAGCCGGGATGCGCACTCCGGCAAGGTTGTTCATGCTGCATCGTCGGCCGAAACGGCCGGCGGCGCTTTGACTGCGGTCAAAAAATTGCCGACTCGTGCGCGGCCTGACGCGACTAGGGTTCGCCCAGCGCCGCGCCGCAGTCCTGGCAATAGCGCGCGCGGGCCGTGTGTCCGCCGCTGCCGCAGGCCGTGCAGCGACGCTCGGCGCCCTCGCGCCCGAGATGCCGGCTGGTCAACTCGGCGGTGACGATCCCGGTGGGCACGGCGAGAATCCCCCAGCCAAGCAGCATCATGAAACTCGCGATCGCGCGCCCGATGTCGGTCCTGGGCACGATGTCGCCGAATCCCACCGTGGTGATCGTCGAGATCGCCCAGTAGACCGCGAGCGGAATGCTGGTGAAACCATTCGCCGGTCCCTCGATCACGTACATCAGGGTCGCGAGTACCACCACAATGATCGAAACCGTGCCGATGAACACGAAGATCTTGCGCCGGCTCGCGCGCAGCGCATCGCCGAGCAGGCGGTACTCGCGTATATAGGCGGTGAGCTTGAGGATCCGGAACACTCGCAGCATGCGCAGCATGCGGATGTCGATCAGCGCATGCAGCCCGGGGAAGAAGAACGCGAGATAGGTCGGCAGCACCGCGAGCAGGTCGACCACGCCGAAAAAGCTGCCCGCGTAGCGCAGCCGTCGCTCGACGCAGGCGAGGCGCAGGCCATATTCCAGGGTGAAGACCAGCGTAAAGCCCCACTCGATGAGCTCAAAGGCGAGATCGTAGCGCCCGCCGATCGCCTGCACGCTGTCGAGCATCACCACCACCACGCTCGCGACAATCGCGACGAGCAGCCCGACATCGTAAGCGCGCCCGGCGCGCGTATCGGACTCGAAGATCACCGTAAACGCGGTGCGCCGCCAGCCCGCGGCCGGCTTACCGAGGCTTTGCGCCTCAAGCGAATGATCACCCGGCGGCGCGGCGGGTTCGTTTTTGAGCCTTCGATGCATGCGGCGCCAATGTAGCACGCGCCGTCCGCCCTGTCCCGGCGCGACCGCGTCAACCGCGCGCGCGCCGCGCGAGAAAGCGGTCGAGCTGGTCGGCGAAGCGCTTGCGGTCGGTACCGTCGAGCGGCGCGTGGCCCGCGGCGTACACGCCGCTCGAGCGCTGCTCCTCGAGGAAATCGCGCAGCGCGAGCCGCTCGCGGATGTTGTCCGGGGTGTAGAACTCGCCGCGCGGGTTCAGCGCATGGGCGCCGCGCCCGATCGCGTCGGCGGCGAGCGGAATGTCCGCGGTGATCACCAGGTCGCCGGGCGCGAGGCGCTGCGCGATCTCGTTGTCGGCGACGTCGACGCCGCGTGCGACGTGGATCGTGCGCACGAATTTCGAGCGCGGCGTATTGAGCGGCTTGTTCGCCACCAGTGTAAGCGGGATCTCCAGGCGCTCGGCGGCGCGGTAGAGAATGTCCTTGATCACCGCCGGGCAGGCGTCTGCATCGACCCAGATGTTCATATTCGCTCAGGCTCGCTCATTCCGTGAAGGCTCCGGCAAGCTTAACGTGCTTGGTTGCCGACCGAACGCTGTTTCGGCAGAAGGCCGCCTCGGCCGCGACGCGTTTGCAAAGCGTAGAATCTCCTCATGCTCGATTGGTCGACCTGCCAGGCTGTGGAACGCGATCCCGACAAACTGCGTGCTGCCTGGGTGCTCCGCGGCGCATGTGTGCAGGCCGAAGCGGTCCGTGGGCGCAATCTTCACTCGCGGCAGAGTTTCTCTACACGAACGCTCGCGATCCAGGCGTGCGCCAATGCCTGCTAGCCACGTCCCCCTTCGCGTCTACTGGCGCCCCGGCTGCTCGAGCTGCGTGAAGGTGAAGGAGTTTCTCAGCCGGCTCGACATCGACTACGAGTCGATCAATGTCTCGGCCACCCCGGCGGCAATGGAGGATCTGTTCAAGATGGGCGTGCGCACGGTGCCGGTGGTGGTGCGCGGAACAGATTACGTGTTCGCGCAGGAACTCGCCGACGTCGCGCGCTTCGTCGGCCGAAAGGTGGTCTTCGACCGCCTGCCCGCTCCCGCGCTGATGAACAAGTGGTTCACGGTGCTCGCCGCGGCGCGGCGCCACGTGATGCAGTTGCCCGCCACACGCCTTGCCGAGCGCGCGACCGCGGGGCGCGATCGCAGCCTCCGCGAGCTCGCCTATCACATCCACCAGGTACCCGATGCGTTCCTGCAGGCGGTGGTGGACGGCAACGGCAATCTCGCGATGGTGTACGACGCACGCCCGCCCGAGGCGGTGCAGACGGTCGCCGACATCCGCGCCTACGGCGAATGCATCGCGCAGCGGCTCGCCGCCTGGTGGCAGGCGCAGGCCGACAAGACCTGCGCCGGAAGCGTGCTGACCTACTACGGCGAGCAACCGCTCGCGCAGCTCGTCGAGCGCTGCGCCTGGCATTCGGCGCAGCATGCGCGCCAGGTGATCGCGGTACTCGAGGGCTTTGGCATCGCACCCGACGGGCCGCTCACTGCCCAGGACTACGCGGGCCTGCCGTTGCCCGAGGGATTGTGGGAGTAGCCGGGACTTTCGCTTGCCTCCCCCCGCTTCCTCCGCCCTCCCGCCCGACTTCCCGCGCGACATCTCGCGCGAGGACATGCTCGCGCTGCCGATCCGGCGCTACGCGGGCGAGATTCTCCTCGTCGCGACCCCCGAGGATCTCGAGCGGGCGAGCGCCGATATCGGCGCCGAAGCCGTGCTCGGCTGGGACACCGAGACGCGCCCCGCGTTTCGCAAGGGCGAGGAATACCTGCCGAGTCTCGTGCAGATTGCGACCGAACGCGCGGTGTACCTGTTCCAGCTCTCGCGTGCCGGACTCGCCGCGCCGATCGCCGGGTTCTTCGCCGCGCCGGCGATCGTCAAGGCCGGCATCTCGGTGGCCGGAGACCTGCGCCAGCTGAAGCGGGTGTTTCCGTTCGAGGAGCAATCGGTCATCGACCTCGGCACGGCAGCACGGCGCCATGGTTTGGAGCAGACCGGGCTGCGCAACCTCGCCGGGATCTTCCTCGGCATCCGCATCCCGAAGGGCGCGAAGACGACCAACTGGGCCACGCCGCGCCTCACGCGCCAGCAGATCGACTATGCCGCGACCGATGCCTGGGTCTGCCGCGAACTGTATCGGCGCTTTCGCGAGCTCGGCCTGCTGTAGCTCAGCCCTGCCATACTCCGTAGCCCTCCTCACGCAAGCCGATCGCGAGCTCCACCTCCATCTCGCGCGCCGCATCATAGGGCATAGGGTTGGCAAAAGCGTAGAGCGACGGCAGCAGGCGCAGGCCGTAGCGCTCCACATAGCGATTCGCCTGGATGCCGGCCTTGTGTTTTCTGAAGCGCGCTTCGGGGCTGAGACCGGTCATGCCGACGTAGACGCAAGGCTTGGTCGCGTCGTAATCCGGGTTCGCGCGACGAAAGCGTGCCTGCTGCAGCACTTCGGGCGAGAGCTCGATCACGTAGACGTTATGGCGTTGGCGCGCCGGCACGATCGTCGCGCGCTCAGGCCCCGCGCACGAAATGCGCGCGGCGCGGATCCAGCGGATCGTAGCGCACCGCGACCCGCTCGCCCACCTCGGGCAGCGTCGCGCGCAGGCAGCCGGCGATCTCCTCGCAGGTGATCGCGCCTCCCGTGCCCGCGGGCGTGAATCGGTAACGCAGCCGGAACGCCCCCGAGG
>JAOUFA010000530.1 GCA_029858545.1 Betaproteobacteria bacterium | reverse complement strand
CCGGAACGGCAACCGCTCGCTCGATGCGGGCGCCGCGCTGGAGCGCGCCGGATTCGCGCGCGTCTACAACGTGCTGCACGGTTTCGAGGGCGAACTGAACGACAGGCATCGTCGCAATTCGGTCGCTGGCTGGCGTCACGACGGCTTGCCCTGGGAACAGTGCTGACCTAATTGCGCGCTCCCGCATCGCTTTCCTGGACCGTCTGGGCGCTGGGCGCGTCGTTTTATTTCGCCGGCTTCTTTCATCGCGTCGCTCCGGCGGTGATGACACAGGAGTTGATGGCGGAATTCGCCATTGCCGCGACGGGGCTCGGCAATCTGTCGGCGTTCTATCTCTACGGCTACGTCGCGATGCAGATCCCGACTGGCCTGATGGTCGATCGCTACGGCGCGCGCCGCGTGCTCGCCGCCGGCGCGGCAACCGCCGCACTGGGCAGTTTCCTGTTCGCTTTCGCGCCCAGCCTCTTTTACGCACAGATGGGGCGATTGCTCATCGGTGCCGCGGTGGGCGTTTCCTGGGTCGGTACCCTGAAACTTGCCGCGCATTGGGTGGACCCACGACGCTTCGCGCTGGTTACCGGACTCACCCTGGCGGCCGGTCTATCGGGCGCACTCGGTGCCGGAGTGCCGCTGCGCTGGGGAGTCGAGGCCTACGGCTGGCGGCCGGTCATGGTCGCGGCGGCGCTGTGCATCGCGCTGATGTGTGTCGCAATCTGGCTTGTGGTGCGCGATGATCCCGCCGAACGCGGCTATCGGAGCTGGTTCGCGGCGCGTCCCCCCGGAGAGCCGCGTGCCTCGGTGTGGCGGGGCCTGCGCGAAGTCCTGCGGTATCGGAACACCTGGGCGATCTTCATCTCTCCGCAGGGGCTCACCGGAACGACCATCGCTTTTGGTGGCCTGTGGGGCGTACCGTTTCTCGTGTCGGCGTACGGTTTCACCCAGGAACGCGCGGCGTTCTATTGCTCGATGTTGATGCTCTCCTGGGCGGTAGGCGGCCCGCTGTGCGGCGCGTTCTCCGACCGCATCGGCGCGCGCAAGCCGCTGTACGTCGCGTGCGCGCTAGGATCGCTGCTTGCCTGGTCGGCGATCGTGCTGTTCGCACGACTTCCGGCCGGCGTGTTGCTTGCAGTCCTCGTGATCGCCGGCTTGCTCGCCGGAGTGATGGTGACCGGCTTCGCCTGGGCCAAGGAGTCGGTTCCGGCGCGCCTCGCGGGTACCGCCACCGGAGTATCGAACATGGGTGCAATGACCGGTCCGATGGTGCTGCAGCCGGTGATCGGCGTAATGCTCGACCTGAACTGGCACGGCGCGCTCGCCGCCAACGGCGCGCGACTCTACGATGCGGCCGCTTACCGATCGGCGTTCAGCCTCTTTCTCGTCTGGCTCGCGATCTCGTTTGCCGTTTCGCTCTTGACGCGCGAAACCCATTGTCAGCAGCGGGCATGAGCGTCCGGACCGGACCGACACGGCTCTGCTAAGATCTTCCCGCAATGAGCGACCACACCGCATCGGCTGCCGCGGCAACGGCGGAATTTGATTCCATCGTCGGGCGCTTTCGCACCGAAGTGCATTGGGGCGATTGCGATCCGGCGGGCATCATTTTCTACCCGACTTATTTTCGATGGTTCGACGCGGCGACCTGGAACTTCTTCTCCCAGGTGGGTTATACCGTCAAGCGGATGCGGGCCGAACATCTCGCGACGCCGCTGGTATCGGCGCAGTGTCAGTTCAAGGCATCCCCGGTGCATGGAGATGTCTGCGAAGTGATGTCGCGCATCGTGCGCTGGGGTGGCAAGTCCTTCAACCTCGCGCACCAGGTAGTGCGCGAAGACGGCATGCTGCTCGCCGAGGGTTCGGAGACGCGCGTCTGGGCAAGGCGGGCCGATGCCGACGCCCCATTGCGGGGCGTGACGATCGACGAGGATCTGAAGGCCTTGTTTCGCGCCCCCCGTTGAGTCTGGTGCAGCGTGGCGATCACTTCTCCCACCCCTCCGGCCGCACCCGAAGACCTGCAACGCGCGTGCGTCGAACTGCTCGCGGCAAAGGACTTGCTTGCGCTGGGTGCGCAGCGTGCGGGGCGCCTGGTGCATGTGAGCGCGACCCTGGCCGACCTGCTCGGCCTGCCACGCGGCCTGAACACGGGCTCGTTGCTGGATTTCGTCGCCGCGGCCGACCGCGAGAGAGTAAGGCTTGCACTTGCGTCGGCGAAGCCAATTTCGGTCAATTTTCTGGCACAGCGCAGCGACGGCAGCTATTTCGAAGCCGAACTCGCCGGCACACACGGCGATTTGCCCGGCGGTGATGCATTGGTGTTCGCATTGACCGATTCGAGCAGGCAGCGGCGCGTGAGCGGCGATCTGTCCTACGCCGCCCTGCACGATGCCGCGACCGGCCTTCCCAATCTCGACCTGTTCCGCCAGCGCATGCGCCAGGCG
>JAOUFA010000105.1 GCA_029858545.1 Betaproteobacteria bacterium | reverse complement strand
AGCCGTCCGGGGCGGCGGAGGCGATCGCCTGGTGCCCGACCACTCCCGAGCCGCCCACGCGGTTGACGACGTTGATCGGCTGACCCAGGTCGCGTTCCATCAAGCTCGCGAGGATGCGCGCGGTCGCATCCGTGCCGCCGCCCGCGCCCCAGGGAACGATCAACTGGATCGGCCGCTGTGGATATTCGGCTTGCACGGCACTCGCCCACACGAGCGCCACTACGCAAATTAGTCGTCTCATGACCGTTCTCCCGCCCGCTCCAAAGGAGCGCGCATTCTATCCCCGCGCTTTGGCCGTGCTCCAGCAAGGGTCATCAAAGAGTCATCGCTTGCGCGCGACCAGCCCGCCTTGACACGCCGGCGAGCGGAGTAAGATGTGGCCCCTTCGCCCAGCACGAGGCTGCCATGAACGCACCCGCCCAGGCCGGACTTCCGGCATTTCCGCTCAAGGATCCCCAGCTCTTTCGCAGTCAGTGCTATATCGACGGTAGTTGGGTCTCGGCCGACGGCGGCAAGACCATCGCGGTGACCAATCCGGCGAGCGGCGAAACCCTTGGCACGGTGCCGCACATGACCACCGCCGAGGCCCGGCGCGCGATCGAAGCCGCCGACCGCGCCTGGCCGGCCTGGCGCGCGAAGACCGCCAAGGAGCGCGCGGCGATCCTGCGCAAATGGTTCGATCTGATGATGGCCAACCAGGAGGATCTCGCGCAGATTCTCACCGCCGAACAAGGCAAGCCGCTGCCCGAAGCGCGCGGCGAGATCGCCTATGGCGCCTCGTTCATCGAGTGGTTTGGCGAGGAGGCCAAGCGCGCCTACGGCGACATGATCCCGCCGCACCAGGCCGACAAGCGCATCATGGTGATCAAGCAGCCGATCGGCGTGTCGGCGATGATCACGCCGTGGAATTTCCCCAACGCGATGATTACGAGAAAGGCCGGCCCCGCGCTCGCCGCGGGCTGCACGGTGGTGATCAAGCCGGCGAGCCAGACGCCGTATTCGGCGCTCGCGCTCGCCGAACTGGCCGAACGTGCCGGAGTGCCCCGGGGCGTGCTGAACGTCCTCACCGGCGATTCGCGCGCGATCGGCAACGAACTGTGCGCGAATCCCACCGTTCGCAAGCTCTCCTTTACCGGCTCGACCGAAGTCGGGCGCGTGCTGATGCGCCAGTCCGCGGACACGATCAAGAAGCTCTCGCTCGAACTGGGCGGCAATGCGCCGTTCATCGTGTTCGACGACGCGGACCTGGACGCCGCCGTGGAGGGTGCGATCGCGTCGAAATATCGCAATGCGGGGCAGACTTGCGTGTGCGCCAATCGCCTCTACGTGCAGGACAAGGTCTACGATGCCTTCGCCGCCAAGCTCGCCGAAAAGGTCGGGGACTTCAAGGTGGGCGCCGGCACCGAGCCGGGCGTGATGATCGGCCCGCTCATCGATGAGGCCGGAGTGAGGAAGGTCGAGCAGCACGTCGCGGACGCGCTCGGCAAGGGTGCCAAGCTGATACTCGGCGGAAAGCGCCATGAAAAAGGGGGGCTCTTTTTCCAGCCGACGGTAATCACCGGAGTGACGCCCGACATGATGGTCTCGTTCGAAGAGACCTTCGGACCGCTTGCCCCGCTCATCCGCTTCAAGACCGAGGACGATGTAATCGCACTGGCCAACAATACCGAGTTCGGCCTGGCGAGCTACTTCTACAGCCGCGACATCGGACGCATCTTTCGCGTCGCCGAGCGCCTGGAGGCGGGCATGGTGAGCGTGAATTCGGGCATTCTCTCGACCGAAATCGCGCCCTTTGGCGGCGTCAAGCAGTCCGGACTCGGACGCGAAGGATCGAAGTACGGCCTGGATGAGTACCTGGAAGTGAAGTACATCCTGCTCGGCGGGATCGACCGCTAGGCCGGGGTCGGGCCTCCCGGGCGGGCGCGCCGGCGGGACGCAGCGCGCCGGATATTCGCCGTCGCTTCGGTTTTTTCGCGTGGCGCGGCCCACGCACGATCTTTCACGCAAATCGTCCCCGAATCGGGGATGGGATTGGTAGAATCGCGCACTATTTTTCCCGGTGTCCGCATGCCACGTCCTGTACGCAATATCGCCATCATCGCCCACGTCGATCACGGCAAGACCACGCTCGTCGACAAACTGCTGCGCCAGGCAGGCACCTTCGCCGCGCACGAACGAGTCGCCGAGCGAGTGATGGACTCGAACGACCAGGAGCGCGAGCGCGGCATCACCATTTTTGCGAAAAACTGCGCGATTGATTATGCCGGCGTGCACATCAATATTGTCGATACCCCCGGGCATGCCGACTTCGGCGGCGAGGTCGAGCGCGTGCTCGGCATGGTCGACGGCGTGCTGCTGCTGGTCGACGCGGTCGAGGGCCCGATGCCGCAGACGCGTTTCGTCACGCGCAAGGCGCTCGCTCTGGGTCTTAAGCCTATCGTGGTGGTCAACAAGGTCGATCGCGACGGCGCGCGCCCCGACTGGGTGGTGAATGGCACCTTCGAACTCTTCGACAAACTCGGCGCGAACGAAGAGCAACTCGATTTTCCGGTGGTCTACGCCTCCGCGCTGCAGGGCTGGGCGGTGCTCGAAGCCGGCGCGACCGGCGTCGACTTGCGACCGCTCTTCGACACGATACTCGCGCGCGTTCCCGCCCCCAGCGACGAGGGCATCGAAGGTCCGCTGCAGTTCCAGATTTCAGCGCTCGACTATTCGACCTACACCGGACGAATCGGCATCGGACGCATCCGGCGCGGGAAACTCAAATCGATGAGCGAAGTCGCGCTGCTGCTGCCGGATCGCGCGCCGATCAAGGTGAAGGTCAACCAGGTATTCGGTTTTCACGGTCTGGAGCGCGTGCCGGTGAACGAGGCGCTCGCCGGCGATATCGTGCAGTTCACGGGTATCGAACAGATCGCGATCGGCTGCACGCTGTGCGACCCGGAGCATCCCGAGGCGCTGCCCATGACGCGCGTCGATGAGCCGACCCTGACGATGAATTTTCAGGTCAACACCTCGCCCTTTGCCGGGACCGAGGGCCGCTTCATCACCAGCCGCCAGATCCGCGAGCGCCTGCAGCGCGAACTCTTCACCAACGTCGCGCTGCGCGTCGAGGACACGGCCGATGCCGACGTATTTCTCGTCTCGGGACGCGGCGAGCTGCACCTCACGGTGCTGATCGAAAACATGCGCCGCGAAGGCTACGAGGTCGCGGTCGGCCGGCCGCGCGTGATCACACGCACGATCGACGGCGTGCTCGAGGAGCCCTACGAATTGCTCACCGCGGACATCGACGAGGCGCACCAGGGAGCGGTGATGGAATCGCTCGCCGGCCGACGCGGCGATTTGGTCGACATGGCGAGCGACTCGCGCGGTCGGGTGCGGCTCGACTACCGCATTCCGGCGCGTGGACTGATCGGTTTTCAGGGCGATTTCATGAACCTGACGCGCGGCAACGGCCTGATGAGCCACGTATTCGACGGCTACGGGCCATGGAAGGGCGAAATTCCCGGGCGGCGCAACGGCGTAATGGTCTCGCAGGAGCAGGGCGAAGCGGTTCCGTTCTCGCTGTTCAACCTTCAGGAACGCGGCCGGCTGATCGTTTCGCCGGGCGACAAGATCTATGAAGGGATGATCGTCGGCATCCACAGCCGCGACAACGACCTGGTCGTAAACCCGGTCAAGACAAAGAAGCTCACCAACATCCGTGCCGCGGGCAAGGATGAGAATGTGCTGCTGGTGCCGCCGGTAAAGCTTTCTCTCGAGGCGGCGGTCGAGTTCATCGCCGACGATGAGTTGGTCGAAGTCACGCCCAAGACGATACGCGTGCGAAAACGCGCGCTCACCGAGGGCGATCGTCGCCGAGCCTCGCGCCAGCCGGCCGCAGCAGCCGGGTGATGCGCTCCGCACGCGACGCGAAGCCGGGCGTGTGCGGGGGGGAAGGGACGGCGCGCGGCGCGCGGTGGGCGCGACGCCTGGCACTCGGCGGCACGCTCGGGATTGTCGCGGGCTGCGCCCAGGATAGCGCGGCCGCGGCTGCGATCGACTCAGCATGCCTGTCCCCCGGCGCCTGGTACGCGCTCGGCGACCCGCGCCCGCGTGAGCGCGCCGAGGGGGTCCTGCTCGGCGAAATTGCGCGGCGCGAGGTCGTGCTGCTGGGCGAATCCCATGACGACCCCGATCACCATCGCTGGCAGTTGCAGGTCCTTGCCGCGCTGCATACATTGCATCCGCGCATGGCGATCGGCTTCGAGTCGTTTCCGCGTCGCGTGCAACCGGTGCTCGACCTCTGGGTGGCCGGCAAGCTCTCGCAAAAGGAGTTCCTCGAACAAAGCACCTGGGACAAAGTCTGGAATATGCCGGCGGAACTGTACCTTCCGCTCATGCATTTCGCGCGCCTCAACCGTATTCCGATGCTCGCGCTCAACGTCGAACGCGAGCTGACGCAGCAGATATCCCGGCGCGGCTGGGATGCGGTCCCGGCGGAGAAGAAGGAAGGCGTATCGCGCCCGGCGCCGGCGCGCGATGCCTACCGCGCGCAACTCCTCGAAATATTCACGCAGCACCGGCGCGTCAAGGACCGAAACGCTGCACCGGTACGGCTCGATGACCGGGAGTTTCTGAATTTCGTCGATTCGCAAACGACCTGGGACCGCGCGATGGCCGAGGCGCTGGCGCGTGCGCGGGGCCTCGGACGGGGTGATGCGCCGCTGGTGGTGGCCATTCTGGGTGCCGGTCACGTACGCCACGGCCACGGCGTCGCGCATCAATTGCGCGACCTGGGGATCTCCCGTATCGCGTCACTGCTCGCGGTCGACGCCGGCAGCGACTGCGCGGAACTCCCGGCAGGGCTCGCCGACGCGGTGTTCGCGCTGCCGGCGCTGCCCGCCGATGCGGCCCCGCCGCCGCGCGTCGGCGTGCGGCTCGAACAGGTCCAGGAAGGTGTAGACATCACGGAGGTGGTCGCGGGCAGCCTTGCCGAGGCCAGCGGCCTGCGCAAGGGCGATCGCATCGTTTCCCTGGGCGGTGTGCCGGTGAAACAGATCGCCGCGGTGGTGGCCGCGCTTCGCGCGCCGACCGACGGAACCTGGCTGCCGATCCAATTGCAGCGCAGCGGGCAAACACTCGAGCTGCTGATCAAGTATCCGCCCCGTGAGGGGCCGCACAGGGGAGCACGCGCCTCGTCCAAGGCACCGGCGCCGGCGCGTCCAGGGCAATGAACTTTGCGCGCCTCCTCGCCCCGCTCGGTCTCTCGCTCGCCGCCGCGGCGGTAAGCGCCCACGGCGCGCATCTCGACCTCGAAGTCGATCTCGTTCCCGCGACACGCAGCTTGCAGGCGGTTGCCGCCTGGCGCTCAGACGGCGAGGCGCGCTTCCTGTTGCACCGTGCGCTCGACCTGCACGACGTGGAACTCGATGGCCGATCACAGTCCTTCGGGCCGCCGGTCGATCAGGGCGAATATCGCCTGTGGCGCATTCTCGCTCACAAGGGAGCGCGGCTGCGCATTCGATACGGCGGCGTGCTGCCGGCGCTGGACCTTTCGCTCGACCATCGCAGCGTGCTGGGCCATCGCGCGCCGATGGCCTCGCGCGAGGGCAGTTTCCTCCCGGGCGCCGGGGCCTGGTACCCGCGTCCCGCGGAGCGCTTTACCTGGCGCGTACAGCTCAGGCTGCCCGGCGACCAGCGCGGACTGGTCGCCGGACGGCTCATCGCCGAGTCGCTGCCGCGCTCGAGCAGCGGCCGAACGAGCGCGACCTTCGCCGCCGAACATCCCACGGAGAGTATCGACCTGGTCGTCGGACCCTA
This sequence comes from Betaproteobacteria bacterium, assembly GCA_029858545.1. Classification (GTDB taxonomy): domain Bacteria; phylum Pseudomonadota; class Gammaproteobacteria; order Burkholderiales; family SG8-39; genus JAOUFA01. The sequence continues at coordinate 4,314 of JAOUFA010000105.1, read as the reverse complement.
CGCGGTGCGCGAGCGCCTGGTGGCGCGCGCCGGCCAGCCGCCGCTTCGCCTGAGGACATACTTTTATCGCGACATGGATGCGCTCGCGAAGGACTATCTGGAAGACTGCAAGCGCTACATCGAGCTGTACGCGGAACAGATCGGCGCCTACCCGTACACCGAGTACTCGGTGGTAGCGAGTCCGCTGCCCACCGGATACGGCATGCCGCGGTTTGCCTATATCGGCGCAGCGGTGTTAAAGCTGCCCTTTATCCGCGCGAGCTCGCTGCGCCACGAGGTGCTGCACAACTGGTGGGGAAACGGCGTGCATACGGACGCCGCGAGCGGCAACTGGAGCGAAGGACTCACCACCTTCATGGCCGACTATGCGGCGAAGGAGCAGGAATCGCCGCTCGCCGCGACCGCTATGCGGCTTGCCTGGCTGCGTGACTTCGCCGCCATTGCGCCGGGCGCGCACCAGAGCCTCGCGTCCTTTCGCTCGCGCAGCCATGGTGCACAAGCGGCGATCGGCTACGGCAAATCGGCGATGGTGTTCCTGATGCTGCGCGACGCACTGGGCGCCGAGGTCTTCGCGCGGGGTCTGCGGCGTTTCTGGGAGGCGCAACGCTTCCACGTCGCATCGTGGGATGACCTTCGCGTCGCGTTCGAGCAGGTATCCGGGCAGGACCTCGCGTCGTTCTTCGCACAATGGCTCGAGCGTGCGGGCGGCCCCACCGTGCAAATCGTCGGCGCACGCGCGGAGTCCTCGCCGTCTGGCGAAAAACTCGTCCTGTCGGTCGAGCAGACCGCGCCGGCCTACGCGCTGCGCGTACCGGTTGCACTGGTTTCGGGAAGCGAAAGCACCACACGCTGGATCGATCTCAGGCACCAAAGGGAGCAGGTGGCGCTCGAGGTGGCGCAGATGCCCGAGACCGTGCAGATCGATCCGCAATTCCGGGTTTGGCGCGCCATCGACTCGGGCGAGCTGCCGCCGATCCTGCGGCAGTGGATCATTGCCCGTGCACCACGCGTCGCGGTTGCGACGGGCGATGCCGCAGCGCATCACGCGGCTCGTTCGCTCGCGGCGAAATTCTTCGAGGCGAACGTGGAACCCGTCGCGATCGATGCCCCGGGTGACGGAAGCGAGCCGCTGCTTCTCATCGGCTTGCATGCCGATATCGACACCGCGCTCAGCCGTCTCGGGCTTGCACCCCGACCCGCGAACCTTGCGGGCCAGGGGTCCGCGCAGGTCTGGACCCTGCGCCGCGGCGCGCGCGACGCGCCGATTGCCGTCGTTTCCGCTCGCGACGCGGCATCGCTACACGCGCTCGAGCGACCGCTGCCGCACTATGGCGCGCAGAGCTTTCTCGTCTTCGACGGCGCCAGGCTGCTCGAGCGCGGCGTGTGGCCGGTGACCGGACGACCCGTAGCCGTGACGCGCTGACCCGTCGTCGTGTCCGGCGCAGGGGATGCCGTCATGCCGACGTTGCGATCGCGTCGAGCATCGCGGCAAGCGCATCCGGAACCGTGATGTGCGGATTGTGACTCGCGTCGATTTCCAGATATCTCCAGCCGGGCTCGCTCCGGGCGCGGTGCGCGAACTGGCCGAAGACGTCGCCGGGCGAACTTCGCGTGCAGTAGATGTAGGTTCTCGGCAGCCGATCGACGGCACCGCCGAGTCGTACCACCTGCTCGAACGCCTTGAGCGGATGCATGAAGCGGCGCGGGGTCACCCAGACTATATCCTCCGGGCTCGTGTCGGGAGGCGGAGGATTCGGCGGAATTCGCCAGCCCTCGCCCGCGCGTCGAGCCGCCTCGCGCATGCTCGCGCGCACTTCGGTCGACTGAAGATCGAACAGCGATTGCCCGTCGCGCGGCACGAAGGCATCGAGATAGACGAGTTGCGCAATGCGCTCGGCTGCGCGATCGGCCACACTGGTCGCCACCATCCCGCCATAGCTGTGGCCCACAAGAATCAGCTCGCGCAGATCCTCCATCGCGAGCACCGCGAGCAGATCCTCGATATGCGTGTTGAGCCCGACCTCAGGACGCGCCAGATGCGCCCGCTCGCCGAGTCCGGTGTAGGTGGGCGTAAGAAGTTCGTGCCCGCGCTCACGCAGTCGCGGGCGCATTTTTTTCCACGCCCAGGCGGCCGACCAGGCGCCGTGCGCTACGAGAAATGTCGCCATAGATTCGCCCCCGGTCCATCGATCCGCCGCACCTCCGGTGCGGATGAGCCGGCACCTGCGCCGCGCGCGCGGGCACCGGATTCTTTCAGACGTTGAAGCGGAAGTGCATGACGTCGCCATCGCGCACGACGTACTCCTTGCCTTCCACCCTCAGCTTACCCGCCTCCTTCGCCCCGTGCTCGCCCTTGAACGCGATATAGTCTTCGTAGGCGACCACCTCGGCGCGGATGAAGCCGTGCTCGAAATCGGTGTGGATGACGCCCGCCGCCTGCGGTGCGGTTGCTCCGACCGGTACGGTCCACGCGCGCACTTCCTTCGGCCCGGCGGTGAAGTAGGTCTGCAGGCCCAGCAAATGATAACCGGCGCGAATCACGCGATTGAGGCCTGGTTCCACCATGCCTATGTCGGAAAGGAAGATTTCCTTGTCCTCGTCCGACATGTCTGCGATTTGCGCCTCCAGCGCGGCGCAGATCGCGACCACCGGTGCGCCTTCCTTCCTGGCATGTGCCTCGACCTGGGCGAGCAGCGGATTGTCCGCGAAGCCCTTCTCGCCGACGTTGGCAACGTACATCGTCGGTTTCATCGTGAGGAGAAAGAGCGGCCTGATGACGAAAAGTTCTTCCTTCGAGAGCTCGGTGCTTCTCGCGGGACGACCTTGATCGAGAACTTCCTGCACCTTCGTCAGCGCGGCGACCAGACGCTGCGCCTCCTTGTCGTTGCCCGTCTTGGCGACTTTGGCATAGCGCGCGATCTGCTTGTCCACCGTCTGCAAATCGGCGAGCGCGAGTTCCGTATTGATGGTTTCGATGTCCGAGACCGGATCGATTTTGCCCGCGACGTGCACCACATCCGGGTCCTCGAAACAACGCACCACGTGCGCGATCGCATCAGTCTCGCGGATGTTGGCGAGAAATTGATTGCCCAGACCCTCGCCCTTGGACGCGCCCGCGACCAGCCCGGCAATGTCGACGAACTCGACCACCGCCGGAATCAGCTTCTGCGGCTTCTCGAGGTCGGCAAGCTTGCCCAGCCGCGGATCAGGGACTTCGACGATACCGACGTTGGGCTCGATGGTGCAGAAAGGATAGTTCTCCGCGGCGATCCCCGCCTTGGTGAGTGCGTTGAATAAGGTGGACTTGCCGACGTTGGGCAGCCCGACGATGCCGCATTTGACGCTCACCGGATCGCCTCCTGTATCTGCTCGCTCAAAGTTTGTCCTTGGTGTGAAGTTTCAGCATCGCGCCCTGCAAATCACCGGCGACGCACATCGGCAGGATGTCGATCGTCCTGTCGATCGACCGCTCGATCGCAGCGCGGTCCTCGGCGGATGGCTTCTGCAGCACGTAGTCAACCACCTGCGAGCGCTCGCCCGGGTGGCCGATACCCAGACGGATGCGCCAGAAATCGAGCGAGCCGAGTTTCGCGGCGATGTCCTTCAGTCCATTGTGTCCGGCGATACCGCCGCCCTGCTTCATCTTGGCGACACCTGGCGCGAAGTCGAGTTCGTCGTGCACCACCAGCACCTCGGCAGGCTGAATCTTGAAGAATCCCGCGAGCAGGCCAACCGACTTGCCACTCGCATTCATATAAGTTTGCGGCATCAGCAACCAGGTACCGCTGGTGTCGATGCGCCCCAGATAGGCGTGGTATTTGCCATCCTTGCGCAGGTCGACGCGCTCACGCGCGGCGTAGCGTTCGAGCAGCCAAAAGCCCGCGTTATGCCGCGTGGCTTCGTATTCCCTGCCTGGATTGCCCAGACCAACGATAAGGCGGATTGCCATGGATGAAAAAAGGGCGGTTCGGCGCGAGCCGGGCCGCCCTTTGCTCCTGAAGTGACGCGCTTACTTCTTCTCTTTCTTCTCGCCCTTTTCGCCACCCTTGGCAGCCGCTTCGGCGGCCTTGTCCGGCGCCGCCTGCGCGGTCGCGGGCACCTCGGAGGCCGACGGGGTCGCAGCCGCGGCGGCAACTTCCTCGTCTTCGGTCACGACCGCCGGAACGATGACCGTCGCCACCACCGGATTTTCGGTCTTGTGCAGCACCGCCTCGACGCCCTTTGGCAACACGACATCCTTCACGTGAATCGGATGGCCCACGGCGAGCTTGCTCAAATCGACTTCGATGAATTCCGGCAGGTCGTCGGGCAGGC
>JAOUFA010000529.1 GCA_029858545.1 Betaproteobacteria bacterium | reverse complement strand
TCGGGCTGGTAGCCGCGGCGCGCCATTTCGGGCATGAGTGTCGAGCCGAGCATCGCGGTATTCGCCATGCTCGAACCGGTGAGCGCCGAGAACACCGTGCCGGAAGTGATCGCGACGATCGACAACCTGCCGGGCATGCCCGTCATGACGCGGTCGATGGCGTCGATCGCACGCGAGGCGAGACCGGTCTGGAACATGATCTCGCCCATCAGAATGAACAGCGGAATCGGTGCCAGCGCGAACAGCGCAACCGCGCCGACCGTGCTGCGCGCGGCCTGGACCATCCCCGCCTCGCCGCCGAGAAACACCCACGCGCCGACGAAGTTGATGGCGAGAAAGGTAAAAGCCACCGGGACTCCGAGGGCGAGCAGAATCACGATCAGGCCGATCATCAGCAACAGCGCCCATTGCCATTCCATGGCGAGGGGTCAGGCGATGCTCTGGCGCGCGGCGATCGCAGGCGGCTCGCCGCGCAGCGTGGCGCGGATTTTTCGACCGAATTCGATCATCAGCAGCGCGCCGCAGAATGGTATCAGCGCGAGGATCCACCACTCCGGCAATACGACGGTCTTGTAGATCATCGTTCCGAGATCGCGCGATTGCGTCGCGGCGATGCCGCCGAACCAGAACAGGCAGGCGCTGGTGGCGAGTCCGATCGCGTTCGCAGCCAGTGCGCAGTGGCGTTTTGCCCCGGTGGGCAGGGTTTCCACCAGGAGGTCGACCGCAGTATGCGCGCCTTCGCGCAATGCCCAGGGCGCGCCGAGGAAAGCGATACCGAACAGCGCGTACTCCGAACTCTCTAGCATCCACTTGATGGTGCCGCCCGCGAAATAACGCAGCGCGACATCGGCGCTGACGCCGAGCGCGATATAGGCGATGCCGAGGCCCGCGGCGACCGCCGCGGCCTCGATCAGCCGGTCGTAGATACGCGCCAGGGCGCCCACCTAGTCGAGCAATTTGCGCAGCTTCTCATATTGCTGCGGCATCTTCTTCTTGACGTCGGCCCAGCCGGTTTCCCGCGCGGTTTCGAGATACTTCTTGGTTACGGCCGCGTTCAGCGTGACCACTTCTATGCCCTGGGCCTTCTGCGCCGCGTACTGTTGTTCGACATATCCCGGGACCACCTTCATCCAGTGCGCCTCGACCTCGGCCGACTTGGCAAGGAGGAATTCGCGCTGCTTCGGCGTGAGCGACTGCAGCTTGCTCCAGTTCATGATCGTCATGTTGACTACGTTGTAGAAGCCCGGGTCGACGCGGAATTTGGTGACGCCCTGCCAGCCCTGCCCCTTGAGATCCTGGGCGATGTAGCCGTAGCCATCGACCGTGCCGCGCTCGAGTGCCGTGTACACCTCGGACTGGTTCATCGTGATCGAGGTGCCGCCCAGTGCGTCGAACAGCGGTTTGTAGATCGGCAAAACACGCAACTTGAGACCGCTCAGATCGGCGTTGCGTACCTTGTCGAGACCGGCGTTCTTGCCGAGGTAAAGGTGGAACTTCACGCCATATCCCCAGTTGGTAAGGATATGAGCGTTCACCCTCTCGTGATAGAGCTCATTCAGATAGTCGAAGGCGCCGTTCTTGCGCTGCTCGACCGGGCTCTTGTTGGCGACCACGAACGCCTGCGCCCCCGGGAACAGCCCCTGGTAGTAGGCGGGTGGCATCTGCGCGATGTCGAGCACGCCGTTTTTGACCGCGTTGCCCATTTCGAACGGATTCATTACCTCGGGCCCGCCCACCACGTGAATCTGCACCAGTCCCTTGCCCTCTTTGTTGATGACTCCCACCCATTCCTTGAACCAGCGCGCTTCGTCGATGTCGAGCCGCAGGAAGGTCACGGCGCGCAGCGTGGTTTCCTGCGCCGCGACGGGTGGCGCAATGCCGAGAACGGCAGCCAGCGCGATTGCCGCGCTGGCGATGATTTTCTCTGGTTTCATATTTCCTCCTCTGTGATGGGGTTGGAAAGCGTGCCGATTTCCTTCACCGTGATGGCAACGACATCGCCGGGCTTCATGAAGACCTGGGGCTTGCGCCCGAAGCCCACTCCGGCCGGCGAGCCGGTGGTGATGATGTCGCCCGGCCGAAACCGGTAGAACTGCGAGTAGTACTCGATGAGCTGCCGCAGGCCGAATATCAGATCGTCGGTGCACGCCGACTGCATCACCTTGCCGTTGAGCGTGGTGGTGATGTTGACCTTCCCGGGGTCGGGAATCTCGTCGCGCGTGGCGATCGTCGGGCCCATCGGACAGAAAGTCGGGAACTGCTTTCCCAGGATATTGTGTTCCCACGCAAGGATCGGACCGAAGGTGCCCTGCGCGGCGAACACGTCGGGGACCCAGTTGCGCGCCGAGACGTCGTTGATGATCGTGTAGCCGGCGATGTAGTCGAGCGCCTCGTTCGATCCGACGCGATGACAGTGCCTGCCGAACACGGCGCTGAACTCGCCCTCC
>JAOUFA010000104.1 GCA_029858545.1 Betaproteobacteria bacterium | reverse complement strand
GACGCGCGTCTGGGCAAGGCGGGCCGATGCCGACGCCCCATTGCGGGGCGTGACGATCGACGAGGATCTGAAGGCCTTGTTTCGCGCCCCCCGTTGAGTCTGGTGCAGCGTGGCGAACATTTCTCCCACCCCTCCGGCCGCACCCGAAGACCTGCAGCGCGCGTGCGTCGAACTGCTCGCGGCAAAGGACTTGCTTGCGCTGGGTGCGCAGCGCGCGGGGCGCCTGGTGCATGTGAGCGCCCCCCTGGCCGACCTGCTCGGCCTGCCGCGCGGCCTGAACACGGGTTCGTTGCTGGATTTCGTCGCCGCGGCTGACCGCGAGAGAGTAAGGCTGGTACTTGCGTCGGCGAAGCCAATTTCGGTCAATTTTCTGGCGCAGCGCAGCGACGGCAGCTATTTCGAAGCCGAACTCGCCGGCGCACTCGGCGATTTGCCCGGTGGTGATGCATTGGTGTTCGCATTGACCGATTCGAGCAGGCAGCGGCGCGTGAGCGGCGATCTGTCCTACGCCGCCCTGCACGATGCCGCGACGGGCCTTCCCAATCTTGACCTGTTCCGCCAGCGCATGCGCCACGCGGCGGCGAGCGCGCAACGCGCCGGCCGCAAGGCGATCGTGCTGGTCGCGCAGTTGGAAGGCGTGTCGGACGCCAGACTGCTGCGCGCGGCATGCGCGCGCCTGCGCAAGTGCCTGCGAGATCCTGACACCCTGGCGCGCATCGGGGATCGCGAGATTGCCATCCTTCTTGCCCGGGTCACCGAGCGCGAACACGCGGTGACGCCCGCTGCGCGCCTGGTCGCCGCCCTTGTCGATCCGATCGAGATCGACGGGCGTGCGCACCAGATGCACATCCGCCTGGGAATCGCGGCATTTCCCGACGATAGCGCTGATCCCGACGAGGTTCTCGATCGTGCGCGCGTCGCCCTGGGTGAAGTGCCCGGCACAGGCGGCCAGGGCTGGGCCTTCGTCCCGCCGCCGAGTGTCGTCGCACCCGGCTCGCTGGCCGAGGTTCCGTGGGAGGCGCGCTTCGAAGTCGGCATCGAGGTGATCGATGGGCAGCATCGGCACCTGCTCGCGCTGATCAATCGTCTCTCCTCGGATCTGCGTGCCGGCCGCGATCTCGACCCGCTGGTCGATGCGTTGAAGGACCTGGTGCGCTATACCGAGCATCACTTCGCCACCGAAGAGCGTCTGATGGACGAAGTCGGTGCCGCGGCGGAGCGCCATCGGGCCGAGCACCGCCGGCTCGAGGGCGGCCTCGCGCGCCTCACTCTTCGGCTCGATCCGCAGGGCGTCAGCGAGACCTCGCGCTTCCTGCTGGACTGGCTGTTCCACCACATCGACGAAGTCGACAGGCCTTTCGCGGCCCTGCTGCGCAGCCGCGGCATCAGCTGAAATCCCGCCGGTTCTTGACCCGGGGGGGTTGACGCCCGCCACTGACTGAGCAATCATTCAGTCAACATCCGTCTGCAACTTCAAGAGAAGGACTAGCATGCGACTCGAAGGAAAAACTGCGGTGGTGACGGGCGCGGCCTCGGGAATCGGCCGCACGACGGCGGAGGTGCTTGCGCGGGCGGGGGCCCATGTGTTGCTCGCGGATATCGCCGAACCACAGGGAAACGAAGCGGCGGCAGCGATCCGCGCACAGGGCGGCGCGGCGGACTTCATTCGGCTCGACGTGACCGATCTCGCGTCGATCGACGATTTTCGCCAGCAGGCGCTCAAGCGCCGGGGGCAGGTCGATATCGTCGCCAACGTCGCGGGATGGGGGCGCGTCGAGCCCTTCGTGAAGAACACCCCTGAATTCTGGCGCAAGGTGATCGATCTGAACCTCCTCGGACCGATTGCCGTGACGCGGGCGTTCCTCGACCCGATGATCGAACGCAAGGCGGGCAAGGTCATCACGGTGGCGAGCGACGCCGGCCGCGTCGGCAGTCTCGGCGAGACCGTCTACTCCGGAGCGAAGGGCGGCGCGATCGCGTTCACCAAGTCGCTCGCCCGCGAGATGGCGCGCCACAACATCAATGTGAACTGCGTATGTCCTGGACCCACCGACACTCCGCTTCTTGCCGCGGTGCCGGAGAAATTCCGCGAAGCCTTCATCCGGGTAACGCCGATGCAGCGTCTCGCGAAACCTTCCGAAGTGGCCGACGCGGTGCTGTTTTTCGCAAGCAATCGTTCCGATTTCATTACCGGCCAGGTGCTCTCCGTGAGCGGTGGCCTGACGATGGTTGGCTAGAGGAACAACGATGCACCGCCCCGCAGCACGCAGTGCAGCGGGGCGATGCGCTACTTTCAGAAACCCCCAGAACCCGGAGGAAACATGTACTCGCTCAAAGCGGCTGAATGGCGACCCGAGCACTTCAGGTGGCAGGTGAAGGACCGCGTCGCGACCGTCACCCTGAACCGTCCCGAACGCAAGAATCCGCTCACCTTCGAAAGCTACGCGGAACTGCGCGACACGTTTCACCGCCTTCAGTATGCCGACGATGTGCGGGCGGTCGTCTTCACCGGTGAGGGAGGCAATTTCTGCTCGGGCGGCGATGTGCACGACATCATCGGCCCGCTGGTGAAGATGGACATGCCCGACCTGCTGCGCTTCACCCGCATGACCGGAAACTTCGTCAAGGAAATGCGTAACTGCCCGCAACCGATCATCTCCGCAGTGGACGGCATATGCGCCGGAGCCGGGGCGATCATTTCCATGGCGAGCGACATGCGCTACGCAACTCCCGAGGCCAAGACCGCGTTTCTGTTCGTGCGCGTGGGGCTCGCCGGCTGCGACATGGGTGCCTGTGCGATTCTGCCGCGCATTATCGGACAGGGGCGCGCGTCGGAACTCCTCTATACGGGACGCGCGATGAGCGCCGACGAAGGCCTCGCCTGGGGATATTTCAACGCGCTCGTGCCGCAGGACAAGTTGCTTGCGCGCGCGCAGGAGATGGCCCTGAGTCTTGCCAACGGACCGGCATTCGGACACGCGATGACCAAGAAGTGCCTGCACCAGGAATGGAACATGTCGATCGAGCAGGCGCTCGAAACCGAGGCCGAAGCGCAGGCGATCTGCATGCAAACGGGCGACTTCGAGCGCGCGTACAACGCCTTCGTGAAAAAGGAAAAGCCGAAATTCGAAGGCAACTGATGCCAACCAGGGTACCGCGGCAATGAGCCGCGCCCGCCCCGCGGGCGCGCGATCGACGCCGCGCAAAACGGCCGCCGCGGGGCCGGGACATGTGCAAAGTCTGGTTACCGACCCGCGCCTTGTTGAGGAGCGGCGCGGCCAGATCGTGCGCGCGGCGGTCAAGCTCTTTTCCGGCCGCGGCTACTACACGACCACGATCCAGGAAATCGCGCGCGAGGCGGGCATCAGCACCGGGCTCGTCTACCAGTACGTGCGCGACAAGGACGACGTGCTGCTGCTCGCGCTCAAGCTCGTGCTCGATACCTACGAGCGGGAAATTCCGGCGCGCCTGATCGAAGTCGAGGGCCCTGTGCGGCGACTGTGTACCGCGATCGCGACTTACTGCGAGATCATCGATCGCCTGCGCGAAGCAACGGTACTCACCTATCGATCGACCAAATCGCTCCGCGATGACCGTCGCCGGCTGATCATGGACGGCGAAGTCCGTACCAACCGCATTATCCAGGCTTGTGTGCATTCCTGCGTCAAGGCGGGGCAGATGCGCACCGGCAACGAATACCTTCATGCCTACATGCTGGTGATGTTCTGCCACACCTGGGCGCTCAAGTACTGGGCGCTGCGCAAGCGCTATACCCTCGCGCGCTACGTGCGCGACGGGCTCGACCTGCTCGTCGCACCCCTGCTTACCGCGCAGGGCCGGGTGGCCTACGCGGCGGCGCTCGCCGACAGTGAACAGCGAAGAAAGGGCACCGCACGGTGATCGATCTGCACATCGACGGCGCGGTGGCAACCGCCACGCTCGCCCGAGCGCCGGTCAACGCGATCAACGACGCGTGGCTGGACCGCCTGGACGAGATCATCGAGGAAATCGCCGCCCATTCCTCTCTCGCAGTCCTCTGGCTGCGCAGTGCGCAGGCAGTCTTTTGCGCCGGCGCCGACCTCGAGTTGATGCGCGATACCTTTCCGACCGAAGCGGGGCGCGCGCGCATGCTCGAGGTCGCGCGGCGCATGCAGCGAACCTTCGCCCGGATCGAGGCGCTCGGCGTCGTCTCGATCGCCGAACTCAACGGCGCTGCGCTCGGCGGGGGGTTCGAACTGGCGCTCTCCTGTGACCTGCGCGTCGCCGCCGACACCGCAAAGCTCGGTCTGCCCGAGGCGCGACTGGGTTTGCTGCCCGGCGCCGGCGGCACCCAGCGCATGACCCGTCTTGCCGGCGACGCGCTCGCGCGCCGGCTGATCCTCGGTGCCGAGATCCTCCCCGGCAGCGAGGCAGCCGCGCTTGGACTGGTGCACTGGGTCGCGCCGCAGGCAGAATTGCCGGTCTACACGCGAAGCATCGTTGCGCGCATTGCCGCGCTGCCCGCCCCGGCGCTCGCGGCGTGCAAGCGTTGCATCGCTGCGGCGCTCACCCCGGGCGCGGACGGCTACGCAGTGGAACTCGTCGAAACCCGGGCCCTCTATGCATCGGCGGACACCCAGGCGCGCGTCGCGCGATTCCTCGACAAGCGCTCCTGAACCGCCCGCTTCGGCACCCCCTGGGATGCGCGATTACTGCGCGTCGGGCTGCTTCGAAGGCTGTGCCCGCGCGAACGCCTCGAGTCCCATGCAGGTATCGAAGACCCGCATGGTTATCGGATACGGCGAGGTATCGCAGTCATAGCGCCGCGCGTTGAATATCTGCGGCACCAGACAACAATCCGCGACGGTCGGCGAATCGCCGTGTGCAAAACGCCCGGTCTGTTCGGTCGAGAGTTCCTGCTCCAGTTTGGCAAGCCCTTCCGCGATCCAGTAGCGATACCAGGTCGTGATGCCCTCCTCGTCCTGCGCCAGCTGGCTCCGCAGATAGCCGAGCACGCGCAGGTTGTTGAGCGGGTGAATCTCGCAGGCAACGAGCAGAGCAAGCGAGCGCACCCGCGCACGGCCGAGCGCATCCGCGGGCAGCAGCGGCGGCCTGGGGAACTTCTCCTCCAGGTACTCGATGATCGCCAGCGACTGGTTCAGCACCCGCCCCTCGTCGACGAGCGCGGGGACCAGTTCCTGCGGATTGACGCCCCGGTACGCTGCCTCGCGATGCTCGCCGCGCGCCAGTACCAGCGGAGCGGATTCGTAGGCGAGTCCCTTCAGATTGAGCGCGATGCGCACGCGAAAACTCGCCGAACTGCGGAAATGGGTATAGAGCTTCATGGGCGGAATCGACACGGCAAAGTCAAAGTGGCGCCACGATCCTTACTTTCAATTCGCCCAGGCCGTCGATCCCGGCGACGAGTTCGTCGCCCGGTTGAACCGGTCCGACGCCGGCGGGGGTGCCGGAATAGATCAGGTCACCCGGTTCCAGAGTGTAATACTGCGACAGGTACTCGATTTGCTCGGGCACCGACCAGATCATGTCGGCGAGGTCGGCCGACTGTCGCACCTTGCCGTTCACCTTGAGCCACAGAGCACCCTTGGCCATGGACCCGACCTTGGCGGCGGGGACCAGTGTTCCACAGGGAGCGGCCTGGTCGAAATCCTTGCCGAAATCCCAGGGCCTGCCCTTGTCCTTGCCGATTTGCTGCAAATCGCGCCGGGTCATGTCGAGACCCACCGCGCAGCCGAATATGTAGCTGTTTGCATCCTTGGCTGCGATGCGTCGACCTTGCCGGGAAATCGCGACCACCATCTCGGTCTCATAGTGATAGTTCGCGGTCTTTGGCGGATAGTGCACGTCCCCGCCGCCCGCCACCAGCGAATGCGCCGATTTGATGAAGAAGAATGGCTGCTCGCGTCCGTCGCCGCCCATTTCCTTCTGGTGCTCGACGTAGTTCCGGCCCACGCAGAAGATGCGGCGCACGGGAAACAAGTCCTTCGAATCCGCGATTACGAGCGCGGGGGGCGTCCAAAGAGAAATAGCGTAAGCCATCGATTGATCCTCACAGGAAAAGGGGGCAAAAACGCGGGCGACCCCAAGGCCGTCCGCGCGGCAAAGGCGCGATTCTAACTCTCTGCGCCCAACTCACGCTCGAGCAGGGCGCGCAGCTTGAAACGCTGTACCTTGCCCGTCAGGGTGCGCGGCAACTCATCGACCGCCCTGATCCACTTCGGCCGCTTGTGCTTGGGAAGCCTCGCCTCGCACACCGCGCGCGCAGACTCGACCGCCCCCTCCGCGCTGCTGCGCGCGACCACGAACAACGCGAGGCGCTCGAAACCCTCACTGTCGACGAAGGGCACGCAAGCCGCTTCCGCAACGGCCGGCTCGCCGAGCACGGCCTCCTCCAGTTCATCCGGGCGCACCCATTGCCCGGCCACCTTGATCAAGTCGTCGGCACGACCCTGATGTCGGTAGTAGCCTTCCGCATCGCGCACGAACACGTCCTTGGAACAAAACCAGCCGTCGCGAAACTGCTCCTCGCTCAGTTCCGCCCGGTTCACGTAGCCGGTCGTCAGCGACGGGTGCTTGATCCAGGCGACGCCCGGCTCGCCTTGCGGGACCTCGGAGCCGTCCGCCGCGAGCAACCTGACCTCGACGCCGCGCAGAGGCAGTCCGGTGTGCGTGCCGAACGAGGTTCCCGCCGGAGTCACCATCACCACGCAAAGCGTCTCGGAGGTGCCGTAAATGGAAAGAATCTCGCGATCGACGAGACGCCGCCACTCCGACACGGTGCTCTCCGGAAGACGTTCGCCCGCGGAAAAGAAGAAAGAAACGCTCCGCAGCGGACCGAGCGTCTCGCCGCCCAGCGCGATCAGACGCCGGTACACAGTCGGCACGCTGAATACCGCGACCGGTTGGTGCTCGGCGATCACGCGTACTACCGTGCGCACGTCGGACCAGTCCGGATTCAGAACCGCGGACGCCCCCAACGCAAGCGGACCGAGCAATGCATGCTCGAGTCCGTAGGAAAAGAACAGACGCGAAGTGGCGAGCACCTTGTCGCCCGGCTTGAGCCCCACCACCGCACGGAACACCTCGCCGACTGCATCGATGTCCTTGTGCGCGTGGACCATTCCCTTGGGCCTGCCGGTCGTTCCGGAGGAATACAACCAGAATGCCGCTTCCTCGGGCCGCGTGGCGAGCGCCGGACCCATCGGCTCTGAGGCAAGCATCGCGGCGTTCCAGGCGGGCACGGCGCCCGCGTCGCTGTCGACCAGAACCAGCTTGCCGGCGCTCGCGAGCTCGTCGCCAAACGCCGCCAGCATGCTACGCAGTCGATCCTCCACGATTACCAGACGCGCGTCGCAGTCCGCGCGGATGAACCGATAGTCGTCTTCCGACAGTTTGTCGTTCAACGCGATGGCGACCGCGCCGCACCACAGGCATCCAAGCCAGGTTTCGGCCAGCGCCGGTGAGTCGCGCATCAGGATCATCACCCGATCACCGCGTCCGACGCCATAGCCCGCCAGCGCACTCGCCGCGCGCCGCACACGCTCCGCGAGCGCGGCGTAGCGCACCGACTCATTGCCGCAGTAAAGCGCGGTGCGCTCGCCAAACCGGGCCAGCGCCGCCTCACCGAGCAGTCGTTCGGCGCTGTTCATCGCGCGCTGCGCCGGCTCACGACCACAAAATACGAAGGCGCAACAATATGCAAAGTACCCTTGCCAAGTCTCGGGAAAAGCCACATTACGGGAAATGTTCCGCGCCGGAAACGATAGCACGGCGCGCGACCTGCGCGCCACCGCCGACTCGCACGGGTCAAGAAGACATTCCCCCCTTTGACCTTCCTCAATGCGACGCCGCCGCGCAGCGTCGCGTCCGGCATTATCGTGCACCGAAGCAGCGGGACCACCGGACGCGGTTCGACCGTCGAATCCTCCAGGACACGCCTCGACACGGTCTGCGCAGGATACACTTCGCGCCACACACCCGGCTGCAGCCCTTTTCAAGGTTCGCGCGAACGAAATGCCACGCAAGTCCGTATCCGCTCCGGCGGGCGATGCACCGCTGCGCCAGGGGTTGCTCCCCGGACTATTGGGCTACCGGCTGCGGCTCGCGCAGCAGGCGATATTCCGCGATTTTGCCGACAGCATTCCCGATCTCTCCCCCGGCCGTGTCGGTGTCCTCGTGCTCATCGAGTCCAATCCCGGCGTGACGCAGAGCCGGCTCGCCCGCGCGGTCGGTATCGACCGTTCGACCCTGGTCGGGCTGCTCCACGAGCTCGAAGCGCGCAATCTGGTCCAGCGCCGCCGCGGCACCGACCGTCGCACCAACGGACTGTGGCTGACCGCCAAGGGAGCCGCGTTACTGGCGCGCACCCTGCCGCTGATCGCGCGCCACGAGGAACGGGTCGCAGCGGGGCTGAGCGCGAGCGAGCGATCACGTTTGCTGGCCTTGCTCGGCAGACTCCTCGGGTAACGCCTCTCGCCAGGACAAAAAAAGAAGGGCGCCCGCGGGCGCCCTTCCGGAGCGTTGCTGCCGCTATCGAACGTTTGAGCTGAGCCGCCCGCGGCGGCGGGGCGGCTCGAGTGTGGTTGGAGGGGAGTCCATATGCGAGGTTAGGCAGCCCTCTCTTCAAGCGCGAGGGTCATGAACACGCTGTTAGGGTCCGGCTTGTAGTCGGCAAACGGGCCGCAGTAGCTGAAGCCGAAGCTCTCATACAACTTCTGCGCGGGCGCAAACGCTTCCATCGATCCAGTTTCGAGGCTGAGGCGCCGATAGCCACGGGCACGAGCTTCTTGAACGATGTGAGTGAGCACCGCGCGTCCGGCCCCGCGACGCCGGAGAGAGGCTGGCGTACGCATGGACTTGACCTCACCATGCAAAGGGTTCAGTTCTTTCAGCGCACCGCACCCGAGAAGGACCTCTCCGTCACGCACGGTCCAAAAGGAGACGTCGGGGCTCCTTAGTCGGCTGACATCCAGCGCGTGAACACTTTCGGGAGGAGACAACTCATACATGTTGCGAAGATGCTCCTCAAGCAGCGCAAGGACGTCTGGGCGAGCCGGGTCGTCGAGCCGAATGTGCATCGCTGAGCGCGTGTGTGCTGCCTAACGTTCCCGGTAACCGGCGCGCGCCCGCCGACCTGCGTGCATGGTGGCGCGTCCGCGCGCGTCCGCGTTGACCGGGGGGTTAGAGGGCTCGTTAAACGACACAGAACACCCCATCTCGGAAGTCGAGTGTCTTGCCATTGAGGCGCTGGGAATCTCCTTGGTCGAAGACAAAGGGTATCCCCGAGATCGTGACAACCTCCGACGGTGGAATCTTTTCTTTGTTGAATGCGCCCACGCTCCAGTCCTCGTCCGCCTCGGACCAGCCCACTGCGATGATCGAGCCGGGCGCACAATGACGAAGAAAGTCAAGCAATGCTACTCGCCCGACGTCAGTGATCTTCATGGAGATTGCTTGAGCCATCTAACATCCTATATGCGGTACGCCGCCTCGCCGTGCGCGCTCGTGTCCAGCCCCTCGCGCTCCTGTTCCTCGCTCACGCGCAGGCCGATCGTCACATCGACCAGCTTGTAGGCGAGCAGCGCGACCACCGCCGACCAGACGATCGTCGTGACGACCCCCGTCGCCTGCGTGACGACCTGGCCCCAGATCGAGTAATCGGGCGAGACCTTGTTGGCCACATAATCGAAGACGCCCGAGCCGCCGAGCGAGGGCGCGGCGAAAATCCCGGTGAGGATCGCACCCGTCGCGCCGCCCACGCCGTGCACGCCGAACACGTCCAATGAATCGTCGGCACGCAGCAAACGCTTCAACCCGTTGACACCCCAGTAGCAGACCGCTCCCGCCACAAGGCCGATCACCAGTCCACCGACGGTACCGACGAAGCCGCAGGCGGGTGTGACCGCCACCAGACCCGCCACCGCGCCCGAGGCCGCGCCGAGCATCGACGCCTTGCCCTTGCCGAGCGACTCCACCGCCAACCACGACAAGGTCGCCGCGGCTGTTGCGACGAGGGTGTTCAGGAAGGCCTGCGCGGCGACGCCGGTCGCCTCGAGGTTCGAGCCGGCGTTGAAGCCGAACCAACCCACCCACAGCAAACAGGCCCCGATCATCGTCATCGTCAGGTTATGCGGCGCCATCGATTCCTTGCCATAGCCGATTCG
>JAOUFA010000528.1 GCA_029858545.1 Betaproteobacteria bacterium | reverse complement strand
GACGCGAGCCGCGCGGTGACCGGGGGCGAGCGCGTGGTGCTCACGCCGCCCGCGCTGCCCGACGCGGCGGAGCCTCGCGCGCAACGCATGCCGCTCGACATCGTGTTCGAGGATCGCGATCTGATCGTCATCAACAAGCCGGTCGGGCTGGTGGTGCACCCCGGCGCGGGCCAGCCCGACCGCACCCTGATGAACGGGCTGCTCGCGCACGCGCCGGCGCTCGCGGGCGTGCCGCGTGCGGGTATCGTCCATCGCCTCGACAAGGACACCAGCGGCCTCCTGGTGGTGGCAAAGACCGTCGAAGCGCAGGCGAATCTCGCCGCGCAGCTCGCCGAGCGCAGCGTGAAACGCGTCTACCTGGCGCTGGTGCAGGGCGACCCGCCCGCCTCGGGCACGATCGACGCGCCGGTCGGACGCGATTCGCGCGCGCGTACGCGCATGACCGTCACGCGCCGCGGCAAGGACGCAAGAACGAGCTACCGCGTGATCGAGCGCTTCGGGCATGCGGCGCTCGTCGAGTGCCGGCTCGAGACCGGCCGCACGCACCAGATCCGCGTGCACTTTCAGCATATCCGTCATCCTTTGATAGGGGATTCGGTGTACCGGCGCGGCACGCGGCACGGCATCGCGTTCGCACGCCAGGCGCTGCACGCCGCCGAGCTCACGCTGGTGCATCCGCGCAGCGGCAAGGAGATGACCTGGCGCGCTGCGCCGCCGAAGGATTTTGCGGCCTTGCTCAGGGGGTTGCGACGTGAGACCTGAGCCGATGGTTCCCGATTGGCCCGCGCTGCCGGGCGTGCGGGCGCTGATGACCACGCGCGCCGGGGGGGTGAGCCCCGGCGGCTATGCGAGCCTGAATCTGGGAACGCGCTGCGGCGACCGGGCCGAGGCGGTCCGCGAAAATCGCAGTCGGCTCGCCGCGTTGCTACCCGCGCCGCCGGTCTGGCTGAAGCAGGTGCACGGC
Organism: Betaproteobacteria bacterium; assembly: GCA_029858545.1. GTDB lineage: Bacteria > Pseudomonadota > Gammaproteobacteria > Burkholderiales > SG8-39 > JAOUFA01. The sequence goes on along the minus strand of JAOUFA010000528.1, from coordinate 1,493 downwards.
ATCGTCGTCGCCGACGCCGATGCCGCGCGAGCGAAGGGAATAGAACCCGAGGCCGATGCCGCGGTCGCGCGCTCCGCCGGCACCGTTTGCGCAGTGCTGGTTGCCGATTGCATGCCGGTGCTCTTCGCCGATGAACGCGGCGGCGTGGTTGGCGTCGCGCACGCCGGCTGGCGCGGCCTGTGCGGCGGAGTGATCGAAGCGACCCTCGACGCGATGGCGGTGCCGCCCGAGAGTGTGCTCGCCTGGCTTGGTCCGGCGATCGGGCCGAAGGTGTACGAAGTCGGCGACGAAGTGCGCGCGGCGTTCGTCGAGCGCGATGCCGGGGCGGCGCGGGCCTTTGTCGCGACGCGCCCCGGGCACTGGCTGCTCGACCTGTACGCGGTCGCGCGCCGCCGTCTCGCCGCGCAAGGGGTGGAGCGCGTGTATGGGGGAGGGTTCTGCACCTACACCGATGAGCGCTTCTTCTCCTTTCGCCGCGAGCGTGCGAGCGGGCGGATGGCGGCGGTCATTTGGCTGGCGCGGTGACGCGATGCGAGGGTGAGCGAGGGGTTTCGCGGACATTGCTTTGCCGGCGCGAAGGGCAGACGAGCGTCGCGATCGGCTGGCAGCTCTTGGACGCAAGCGTCAGAAACCTGCTCTATCGCAGACCGGAATCCTACGAAGTCATATCCCCACAGCCGGATGAGGCCACGTCCGGCACGCCGGCTGCGCACGCGCATCAGCGAACGCTGCTGATCCTCGACTTGGATAACGCCGCAGCGAGCGGATTCGCGAAATCGAAGCAAGTATCTAGCCTTGCCCAAGATTCCCGGCGTCAATCGTCTCGACGCCGATCGTGCGCTCGAGAAGGCCGGAATCCGCATCGCAGGTCACGGACAGCGCATCGTCATGAGTCATCGACCGCGTATCGTGACGATACCTCGGCACCATCCTGTCAACGCGTTCACGATGGGCGGAATTGCACGCGACGCCGGATCTTCCGTCTGGAAAATCCGCGAATTGCTCTAGAGACGAGCCGCGCACGTATAATCAGCGCCCTTTCCCTCGCGCGGCCGCATCATGACGAGCACTCTCGGTTGGATCCTCGGAGCAAGCATTGCGGGCGGCGCGCTTTCGGTGGTGCTTGCATCGTTCGCGCTGTTATTGCGCGCGAGCTGGGTGCCGATGCTGGTTTCCTACGCGATCGGCGCGCTGCTCGGCGCGGCGTTCCTCGAAATCATTCCGCACGCCTTCGAGCACGGCGATCCGCATCAGGCGGCGATCGCGATTCTCGGCGGAATTTTCGCTTTCTTCGTGCTCGAGAAGCTGCTGCTGTGGCGCCACTGTCACACGGAGAATTGCGAAGCGCACGACCAGCACGCCGGGCAGCACGACCACGGCCGCACCGGCGCGTTGATCGTGGTCGGCGACACGATCCACAATTTCCTCGACGGGCTGCTGATCGCCGCGGCGTTCCTGGAGAGCACCGAGCTCGGCGTGATCACCGCGCTCGC